>CACYPY010000016.1 GCA_902776415.1 uncultured Ruminobacter sp. | reverse complement strand
TGGCACTGACCCGGGGCCGGGAATGGCTTCTGGCGCTCCGGGAAAACCTGGAAAAAAACCGCAATCTCGCCACCCGGTTCATCCGGAATGAGATCCCCGAAGTCCTGCCGGTTCCGGCGGAGGCCACCTACCTGCTCTGGGCCGACATCGGAAACGTAACTCCGGATGACAGGAGGTTTGCCGCCTTTCTGAGAAGGGAGACCGGGCTTCGGGTCTCTCCGGGAAGCGGCTTCGGAAATGCGGGACGGGGCTTCATAAGGATCAACCTGGCCTGTCCCGAAGCCACGCTGATGGACGGTCTCGGAAGACTCCGGGACGGCACGGGAAGATTTCTCGCGGAAATGAAAAACCGGGAATAGTCCCGGAACTCGGATCAAAAAAAGGCCGGAGTAACCGGCCTTTACTTAATTCGGCATTCAGCCCGTCTGTTCAGATCATCCCAGATCATCCCAGATCATCCCAGATCATCCCAGATCATCCCAGGTCATTCCATAATCACCCGGATCATCGAATCTCAAAGCCCTGAGCTTTCGGATTTGAAATCCGGATGAGCGTCTCACCGAAATCAGAACTGCTCAAGGTAGCTGTAAAGCATATTCCAGAAACGGTCCTGGTCAATTTCCTGAACGATGCTGGCACTTCTGGCGCCTTCAGGAGCTTCATCCTTGGTATACGGAACGGTGCGGCCGTAGCTGGCACCCGGCTGATCCACGCAGTCAATATAGGCATGGCGGGTAGCGAGAATCAGGGAAGGATCAATGGTGATGGCTGCGGCAATCACATCCCAGACAAACCAGGAGAACTTGTTGTCCTTGTCCGCATCAAAACGTTTGGCGAAGAAGGATTCGTTAAACATCTTCAGAAGCTCCGGGTTTTTGATATGGGAGCGGATCTTATTGAAGCGATCGTGATCCATGATGGTCTTGTCGGTAACGTCCAAAGCCACAAAGGTCTGATTGTCAAAGGGGGCACGGTAAGCCACCTTCGTGGATTCCGGATCCAGCCAGATATTGAATTCGGCGTTCTCGTGGGCATTTCCCTTCACCCAGAAGGCGCCGCCCATGTAAATAACCTCGTCAAAAAGAGCTGCCACTTCGGGATCCTTCTGCACCGCCCGGGCAATGTTGGTGGTGGGGCCGATGGCCACCAGCTTTATCTGATGCGGATACCTGTGAGCCATTTCGATAAGATAGTTCACACCGTCCTCCCGGACCTTCCAGTCAGGAGCCTTGACGCCGTAGTGCTTTTTGTAGGCATCCTTCCAGGACTTCGGATTGTCGGTTTCCTGTGCACCGATATACCCCTCCATGACATCACCGTAGGAGGCCAGCTCCTTCTTCAGAATGTCCCTCCCGAAACCGCCGCCGCGGCGATCCGGGTACTGTTCGCCGATAGCCAGAACCGGGAGCTGCTTCTTGTTTGTCTTCATTACGGAAAGCTGCTTCACAAGATAGGCCATGCCGTCATTGGCCCAGGAATTTCCGGTAACGGTAACCACTCCCAGAAGATCAATGCCGGGGTCATTCAAAAGCATCATCATGGCAATGCCGTCATCAAAAAGCTCTACCATGTCGGTATCAAGAATAACCTTTACAGGAGCTCTGGCCGGAGCATTCGCTGCCGGGCCCTCCTTAGCCGCAACGGAACCTGCGCAGACCATGCTGATCAGTACGCCGCAGGCAAAAGACAGTGTTCTTTTTAAAATATTGTTCGTCATTCCAAACTTGTCCTGAATTAATGTTCGTCAGTAGCCCGGTTATCCCCCGGCCCCGAAAAAAATGCCGGGTTACGGAAATGGAAAGTCATCAGCAACCGGCGCTGCCGATAATTCTACCGTAACCTGAAAGCCCGGGAAGTCAGCAATGCTCATAACTGCGGAGAAGGTAGCAATTTTCAGGAATTTACACAGCCCGCGGAACTTTTGAGAACGGGAACGGCAAAAATACAGGCTCCGCCGCCGGCACAGATGCGGCAGCGGCATTCTCCGTGCTAGAATATGACGGGTTTGCGTGCCGTCCGGCACTTTTTTTCAAATCATGATGAACAGGGAATAACATGACTCCTGAACTGAACAAGCTTTCCTCGGCCCTTATGACCTCCTGTTTTGCACTCTCTCTGGCAGCCTGCGGTGGTGGCGGCGGCGGTGGCGGCGGCCATGACGACCCCGTTGACCCCGATGTCGTGAACTACGAAATCTCCGATCTGAACGGCGGTTTTTACAAAAACAGCCTGTACTGCAACCGCAGCTCCGAAGAGCGGGCTGACAGGCTCTGCGGCCTTCGCATTTACCAGGTGATGGTGGAAGCCTTCGATAACGGCGACGACTCCATCAACTACGACACCGGCTACGGCACCAGCAGCCACAAGGGTGATATTCAGGGAGTGATCAACCGGCTTGACTATATAAAAAGTCTGGGAGTAAACGCCATTTGGCTCACCCCGGTATTCCAGAGCGCTCTCCTGACGGATCATGTTACTCCTTTGGACGCCACCGGCTACTTCGGAGAGGATTACTTTAAGGTGGACCCGCATTTCGGAGACGAGAACACCCTGGAAACTCTGGTGAACGAAGCTCACAAAAGAGGGCTGTACGTATTCCTGGACGGGGTGTTCGGACACTTCAAGGACAGTATTCAGAGAGTATCCCCGAACGGACATGCGTTAAACCAGACCGAGACCTGTCTTAACGCCGGCGGCACCTACAAGGCCGGAGCGGGCACTCTCTGCGCCAACTACAACGTTCCCGGCTCCACCGGAACCCAGGACTTCTTCCGGGATGTGGCCGTTCATTATGTGAAAAACTTCAAAATCGACGGCTGGCGTCTGGATCAGGCCTATCAGGTTCCCGTGGCCGACTGGAACGATTTCCGCACCGCCGTGGAGGAAGCCTCGGCCACGGTATCCTACAGTCTGGACGGCCAGAAGGTCAGTCCCCTGGGATACATGGTGGGTGAAATCTGGAGCTCCAATGCCGTAATGACCGAAAAAGGCTACGGCACGGAAAAGCTTCCGGGACTCAAGTCCAATTTCAATTTCAATGTCAGATATGCCCTTACCAAGGCTCTGGCCGTTGAGGAAAGCGGCGCCGGCGACCATACCGGCACGGTAATCCGGGAGCAGATCCGGGACAATGAGAATGTGTTCCCGGCCTTCGCCATGCCGAACAATTTCCTGGGCAATCACGATCTGGTGCGCTTCGGAGACCTGATTCAGCGGGCCAAAAAGCTTAACTCCATCAAGGAAGAAAAATACTGGAACCGTTATGCTCTGGCCCACATGACCACCGCAGTGCTGAGCGGCCCCATGACCGTTTACTACGGCGACGAATGGGGGCAGGAGGTTCCGGACTTCGATGTCCAGAGGAACGAAATGGGCTACTACGATGACCATGTGGCCCGTACCGACGGCAAATTCTCCGGTTTTACCGCCGAACAGGACGGATTAAGGCAGATGTTCTCCAGACTTATGGAATACCGCGGCAAACTGAAATCTCTCTATATGGGCAGCATGACAGACATCAAAACCGATGATGTGCTGTTCTCAGTGAAGAAGGACTACGAGGACGAATCGGTATACTTCTTCATGAATGTCCGGGAAGACAAAATCGCCGACATCAAACTGGACACCGCCATTACAGGCGCCGGCGAGGCTCTTTACGACCTCCGGACCTGCGAGGAGTTTCCGGCGGAGGGAAATGCCTTCCCGATCCGGCTGGAACCGCTTTCCGCCATTATTCTGGGTAACAGCAGTGCCTACGGCAAGGTCTGCAATAACTGACGGACTCTCCCGGAATTTCTGAACGGAAAGACCGGGATTTTCAGGAAAACTTAATTTCGCGAAATGGTGTGGAGTCCCATGCTTCAGGCAACCGAAGCACACGAAAATAATACACAGAGCTTATAAAACAACCCCTCCTGATACCTGACTGTTATACCATATCGTTTTATAACAGTATAATGCCAGGCTATGGAGGGGCATATGCCAGGTTCTGTTTCCGGAAAAACAACAGTTTATCCCAAAACTTCTTACCCCAAACTTCCTTTAATTATCACCTCGCATGGAACGATCTCAAATTCTTTTCATTATTTCATTCTTTTCATTCATTCTTTTCATCGCTTAATCCCGGCAAATCCTTTAGACATATCCAGGCGTTCCCGGATGTCGGCCGAGTTCAGCACCATGCCGAAGGAAATCAGAGAACAGCCGGAGTCCGGGGTATCCTGCTGCTTCAGCGGATCGCAAGACCATAACAGTCATTGATGACTTTCCGGAAATCTCATACGAAGTTTCTTATTTCTGCTCCTTCAGGATTCGGGAATATCCAGGACCTGAAAATACAGTCTGCCTTCTGTGGCATCGGTGTGTTTTCTTATTGTTTCCGCGATCTCATTACCGGCCACAGGTGAAAGGCATTGGCTATTCGCTGATCTGCGCATATTCTGTTGCCACCGGGGGCGGAAAAGTTTAATGAAAGGGAATACTGCAAAAGCAAGACACGTGCGCAGAAGGATGAATGCCGAAAGAAGAGGACCGGAAATTGCCCTGAAAATGCCGTCCCCAACCATAAGGACACGGGATCCCGGCTGCTTTCTGGCAATGAAGTCTGCCTTGTCCTGCGGGAGCATATTAGACTGGTATCCATCCAGATCGAGCATCCTGGTTACGGCCTCGGCGTTTTGCTTTGAGTCTCCGGTGAGCATCAGGATTTCATCAATGCCTTCGCGGCGCAGTCTGTTAATTGCCCGCCTGAGATCTTTCCGGATCGGGTCGGCAATCAGCACGGCCCCCAGGATTCTGCCATTTCCTGCCACATAAAAAACATTCCAGGCTCCGTCAGGGATCCTAAGATCCCGGAGACCGGAGATGCGGTTCTCTTCCATGAAAGTTCTGCTGCCCACCTTTTCCAAACGTCCTGACAGCCGTCAGAGCCCTTTCTCCGGGCGATAAATCCCCTTTAAATGTCGCCTGACTCGCAAAAATTGCCCCCGTAATCGGCTAGAATAGGCCGATCACTGACACTTTTTGTCATCAAAAAGTTTTTTGCGCCCCTGGCGCCTGTCCAAGTTTACTTACTGAAAGAGCATATGAAAAGATTTTACAAAGAAGCCGCCCTCTCGACGCTGGCCCTGGCAATTGCCGCCTGCAGCTCCGTTTCCGACACCGCTGCCGGAAAACCCGCGGCCGATAATGTTACCGACGCCAAACTGGCTTCCCTGAACAGCATCGATCCGGAAATTGCCGGTGAAACCGCCTTTACCCTGGAAATTCTTCACGTCAACGATGTGCATTCCTATATTGATCCCAACAAGGTCTCCCTGAAAACCGGCTCCGGTCTGGTCAGAGTGAAGGTGGGCGGCCCCGAGGCCATCAGGTCGGTCATTGAAGAAAGACGCCGCGACAATCCGAACGTCGTGGTTATCTCCGCGGGAGATCAGATCACCGGGAACGCCTCAAACTATGACAATTTCCATGGCGAGGCCGATGCCGCCCTGCACGGCATGTACGGCACCGATTACTATGTTTACGGAAACCACGAATTCGACCACGGCGGAAAGGGACTCCGCACCTTTGTGGATTTCATGACCAGGCTGAGTCCGAAATCCGTGCTCCTGAACTCAGACATGGCCGTGGGCCCCAAAAACCCTCTTAAAGGCCACAACGGCGTTACCCAGGACTTCCGCGAAATTGACGGTCATACCGTGGCCTTCTACGGAGTTACCACCGGAAAGAAGATCGTTCACAGCTCCAGCCCGGATCCCGACATGTCCTTCATCGACACGGTTCCCCTGATAAACCAGATGACCGCCAGAAACCGTGACAAGGCAAAGATCCATGTTCTCGTCACCCATCAGGGTGTCGTTGCGGACCGTACCAACGCCCCGCTCCTGAATGACGTGGACATCATTGTCGGCGGCGATTCCCACAGTCTCTGCGGCGATTTCTCCAAATACGGCTTCAAGGGCGAATGTACCTATCCCATGACCCGCGAAAACGCCTCCGGCCACAAAATCTGTGTGGTACAGGCCAATGAATACGGCAAGATCATCGGGGATCTCAGGGTATCCTTCGACAAGGACGGCAACGTGCTGAAGTGCGAGGGTACTCCGTACATGCCGCTCTGGGTGGATTCCGCCGAGCTCAAGGGAGTTCCGAAGTCTCCGGACAACAAGGTTACTGCCGAGGCCGAAATCAAAAATCTCATTAATGAACCCGGAAGCCCTTTCATCGAGGCCCGTTTCAGTCAGGCGGCCTATGACGCCATGAAGCCCTACCGCGATGCCATAAAGGCCAAATTCACCACCCTCGGTCAGGCTCCTCAGGACACCTGCACCACCCGTTACCCCACCGACGAATGCGTCATCAAAAACGGCCCGAATCCCTACGGCTCCGAAACCTGCAAGGTATTCGGAAAAGTATTCCTGGACGAGGTGGGCGGTGAAATCTACCTCGGCAATTCGGGCATGTTCCGGGTTGACATGGAGGAAGGCGAATTCACCGACGGCGACCTTCTGGCAATTATCCCGTTCAGCAACGAGATGAAGGAGGTCCGGCTCACCGGAAAGGAATTTGTCTCCGTTCTGAATCAGGTTATCCGCTACATCAATGCCGACACCGCAGCCCGGGACGGCGGCACTCCGTGCGGCTGGGGCTTTACCTATGCCATGAAGATGAGCGGCGACAATCCGGTAACCGATGTCATGTTCACCGACAGCAACGGCAAGTCCGCTCCCATCGATCTTAAGAAGACCTATCGGGTGATTACCACCGACTACGTTCTGCGCGGCAAGGACGGCTTCGCTCTCCTGAAGAAGAAAAAGGCCGGAAAGGTTCTGGGCATTGACGCCGACATCGTAAAGAACTACCTTAAGAAGCACGGCTCCTTCCCCGAGCTTAACGCCGAGGAATTTAAGACCATTACCTCCTTCACGGAGTAGTTTCTTCTCATTGCTGCCGGCCCCCTTCCGGCAGTCTGTACGCCCTTCTGATATCTGTCCTCAGGCCCCCGAGGCCGCTGGATTCTCAGAGGGGCTTTTTTTATCCGGGCTTCCCCGAATACTCTCCTCAAAATATCACTGCCGCGGCCGGAGTTCCTGTGTTATATTTGGCAAAGATTCCTGAGTTCTCATCATTATCGGACGGCAGACCATGAAACCGGTAACCGGAAACGACATTCTTAAAGCATTCCGCAACCTCGGCATTGTCCCCGGGGACACGCTGATGGTTCACACCTCGCTCTCCGCCATCGGGTACGTTTCAGGAGGCGCGGAGACCGTCATCGCGGCCCTGACGGAAGCCGTCGGCGACACCGGCACCATAATGATGCCGACTCAGTCCTGGAAAAACCTGGATCCCGAGACCGGGGTGCACTGGGAGGTTCCCCGGGAATACTGGCAGCTTATCAGGGACACCTGGCCGGCATATGACAAACACATTACCCCCACGAACACCATGGGAGCCGTGGCGGAAATGTTCCGCTCCTGGCCCGGAACCCTGAGAAGCGACCATCCCGCCAGATCCGTGGCAGCCCGGGGACGGCACGCGGAGTACCTGACCCGGGATCACACGCTCTCGAACATCTTCGGGGACGGTTCGCCTCTGGGCCGGCTTTACGAACTGGACGGCAAGGTGCTCCTTATCGGTGTCGGCCATGACAAAAACACCTCGATCCACCTGGCTGACGCCCGGGCCTCCTATCCCGGAAAGCATCTCTGCACCGAACACAGTGCCGTAACCGAAAACGGCAGGAGGGTCTGGAAAAGCTATGAAACACTGTTTGTCGACGGCGAGGACTTTAACGAAATCGGAGCCGCTTTTGAAAAGGAGTGCCCGGCAGCCATAACACAGCTTGGCAATGCCACGGTAAAGCTGATGAGTCAGCGCCGGCTGGTGGACTTTGCGGTGTCCTGGATTGAAAAGTTCCGGGGACGGTAAAGGATACGAACACCCTTATTCCCGCCGGCGGCACAGGTACGAGCAGCCGTGAGGCCTCAATTATGATGAATTCGGTATATTTGTGATTTATATCACCCGCGTTCTCTTTTTATCAGATTCCCGGCCCGTATCGGGTATGATTCCTCTGAAAGTCACCGGAATAATTGCATGGTCTTTGGAGATGAAAGAATTCAACACTGCCGCAATATGACTCCCGTCCGAACATTACATGGTGAATATTTCCGACAAGGTGGCGGAAATCAGACAGCCTGTCGATGCCGGAAAGTACTTCAATGTCAGCAGAGCCCGGCAGTTCGGAAAAACCACCACTCTTACGGCACTGGCTCACGACCTTTTCCCCCGGATATATAGTGCTCAGTATCAGTTTTGAAGGAATCGGAAATGCCGGGTTTCAGAATGAAACGACGTTTGTGAGGGAATTCTGCCGGCTCCTGCGAAGAGAAATTCAAAGAGAGCCCCGTATTTCGGAAAAAAATAGAAATGAAATCAATGACCCCTTCTCCCGTACAGAATCAAAACCCGGACTTGGTGACGTCAGCGGGACTGAAGGAATCCTGGACCTTAAGAGTACTCGACAATGCGGTAAAGCTGCTGCTCTCGGAGAATAACACTCTGTTTCAGTCGCTTACAAAAAATCTCAGTGCCTATCCCGCCCTTAAGGCCGCCATCAGGAGTATTCTGATGGAAGGAACAAGAGCCGATCGATGCTCAGTTTTTCCGAAACAGTTTCGCCCCCTGTGCTCCTCACTTACCTGACGGTATCTCGTCAGCCATAAAAAACATCTCCCTGAAACACGCGGTATATTATCATTTTGGTTAAGAACAGCCAGGTACCCGGGGTGCCGGATTCCCCCATCTTCTGATTTCCCCGGGCGCATTCGGAATATGGCCGAAGAAAATCCGGAGTCCCGTCCGCCCTCCGCGGAGGAGTTCCCGTTTCTTAATCCAGCTCCCAGGTTCTCTTTTCGGTAAGGGCGGCATGGCATTCGTAAATGCTCATAAGCTTTGTCCGGTCCTTTTTGGTATCAACGGGGCCGCAGAAGGAATCCCGGGTCTTAATCCATTTTCTCTGGGCGGGGAGAAGCTCCTTTCTGCGCTCTTTCGGAAGATCCTTCCACTTTGCGTTAAGCTCGCCGTCATTCCTGAGGTAACGCATTCTGGCGGACATGAACATATTGTCCTCGTATTCCTGCTGAGATTCCTTAATCAGTTTGCGGGAAGACATCTCGTTCATGCAGTCAATATAGTTCTGCGGCAAATCCGGTTCCTGAGTTTCCAGCTTCAGGGAAAGCGATCTGTCAGAATTCTGCTTCATGCGGAAGGTTATGCCGGAAGGAATGTCATAATCCACTCTGAACACGCAGGACAGTTCTCCGGATGCGGCATCCAGGGAACAGGGAACCGAAATGTAGCGTCCGGTATCCTCAGCCTTGTCTGCGGTGGAAAGCGTGCATACCCGGGAGAGGTAGAAATTTCCGGAAACCGCGTAGTTGTCGCCCTTCTCGGATTTCTGGACGGTGAGATCCCCCACCACCGATCCGGCATCCTCCAGGAGAGCCTTTTCAGACGGGGTCAGCAGGTTTTCATCAAGATAGCCGCAGTAGAAGGCGCTCTGCCCGGCACAGCTGAAGGTATGGTAGTTGTAGAAATTATTCCCCTCGCGGATGGCATAACGCCCCGGCTCCACACCGGGATTGTCTCCGGCAGGAGCCTCGGCGCCGAACAATGCCGCGCACAGAACTGCCGTTACGGATAACAGTCCCCGTCCCTTTCCGAAAAATCCTCTGCTCCAATCAGATGCTGCTCTCGTCCCTGACATTTTGCTGTTCTCCGATATTCCTTAAACAAAGCTGCCGGAAGCATTGAATCATTCCTTCCGGCATGCGTCAGGCGTATTGTAAATCAGGAGGGCTTTTCTGAACAACCATTTCCCGATAATCACAGGGTCTCAGTCCCCGGGGCATCAGCCGTCCCAGGACCGGGATTTCTCCTGCTCCCGAACCGCCTCCAGAAACCGCCGGCTTTCCCCGAGAAGCCGTTTATCCGCCTCCCCGAGAAGTTTCTCGGCTTCCTGAAGATAATGCCTGGTCCGAAAAAGGTTCCTTATGAAAAGAACCAGCATTCCGGGACCTCCCAGAAGCAGAAACAGAAGATCCCTGCTCCGAAACATTCCGGCCACCCTGTTCGCATCCGCCAGGGCCGGAAGCTTCGCATCATCAAAGGAAATGACCTCGCCTCTGAAATTCTCGAACACCGAGGAGGAGATCCGGTTGATTTTCTGAAGATCCAGGGTCATCTTTCCGAAAAGCGCCCGGGAGGCCTCCTGATATTCCCGGGAAATTGCATCCTCCAGAAATTTTCTGAACCTGTCACGATAGGAGGCGGTCCCCAAAAGGCCCAGCTCCTTTTTTACCGTTTCCAGTGCCCGCAGGTGCGCGGAAGAAACAAATTTTTCCGCAAGATCTCCGGAATTTCTGAGGAACTGGTTCATGAGATTCCTTCTGAGATTCACCGCAAAATACCGGAGCAAAGGCTCCCTTCCTTCCGGCTTCTTCACCGTGCCGTTTCTGAGCTTTGCCTCCACGGATCCCACCGGAAAAATCATCACTCCCGGAAACTCCTTCGTGATCACCTCCCTGACGGCCTTAAGCTTCCTCTCGCCGGCAATGTCCGCCTTGGTCAGCACAAACACAATCTGGTTGCCTTCATTCAGGAGCGGTCTTATGATTTTTTTAATTTCAAAGTCATCGAGACGGCTTTTCTGGGCATCCACGCAGTAGATAATGGTATGAAACCATTCTTCCACGCTGGCAGTGCGGGTTTTGCCGATCTCCCTGTCGATAATGCTCTTCCAGGTGTCGCTGTCTCCGGGCTCCAGTCCCCAGCTGTCATAGATGCGGATCATCATTCTGCCGTATTTGAACGGCCTCTGCGGATGAATTCCCTTGGTGGTAACGGGCGCTCCGGAACCGGATTTGACAACGGAGTCCCCGAAAAGACAGTTAAGAAGAGCCGATTTTCCGACTCCGGTCTTTCCCAGAAGAAGAACATTGGTGATCTCTTCGCCATTGCCGCTGCCGGATGCATCTCCTCCCATAATTGTCTCCTGTCAGTCTTTCAGAAACGGGCGCTCCTGTTCCGGCGGCCCGCACAAAAACAGAGACCGCCCCGAAACCCGGTTCCGGAACGGTCCCCGACCGTAACGACTTTTGTCAGACTACTTCTTTTTATCCTTAAACGACATGGCCATTTTCAGGGCCATCTGCACAAATTCGTTTTTCAGAAAATCATCGAAATTGAAATTCGAACCGTCCAGCTGACTTTTCTGGAGCTGGTAGCAGCCGTAATTGAAGGCCTTGCCCACTCCGTAGGTTACGGCCCCGGCCACAGAACCGTTTATAATGCCTCCCACCAGCTGTCCGGCTCCGGGAATCAGTTTCAGCAGGCTGGCGGCAACGGTTCTTCCCACGGTGGTCGTCACCATCTGGGTCAGCAGCGTGCCCATCGTCTGTTCCATGGAAAGGACGTTCCATCTGACGGCAATTTCCGACAGCATCTTCATCTGGAGCGGTATCAGGGCCGCGGCGCTGGGCACCGGAATCGGAGCGGCCCCGATTCCGAAGGCGGTGGCCGCATACTTCAGAAGGAAACTGTCCACATCGGCAGACTTCCGATCCATATCCCTTCTGGCAGCGCCCATAAAGGAAGCTCTCCGGGATTCCGGAAGCCGATCCCGGGTCCATTCATAAAGCTCGTCGGTCCCTCTGGGAAGCGCTATCCCGAAATCCGTGGTGGATTCGAACATGGCGTCGCTTCTGAGAGTGGTCCGGGAAAGGATCTCGGATTTGAGCCCGGCACACTGATCCTCGGTTGCCTGGTCCACCTGGGTAAGCACCGCTGCCACGGGCTTCCCCAGGGAGTTCAGCCTGGAAATCATATTAATGTCCGTCTCCACTACCCGGGCACCCGGCGCGCTGATGCAGTACCAGCACACATCCACGGGATTCCCTTCACGCTCATGCCTGTCAAGGAACTCCATAATGAGTTTTTCATATTCCCTCTGGTTTTCCGCACCGAACTCATACCCCTGGCTGTCATAGATATGAACAAGATCGTTCTGATACTCGTCAATCCCCTGAGTTACCGGACGGCCTTCCCCGCTCCTGGCAACCTCGCTGTTGAACACCAGATTCACCAGGGTGCTCTTTCCGGCACCGCTGCCGCCCATCACCAGGATGGAAGCCTTGGGAAGCCCGGTAACAAAATCCTTAAACTCAGTCCAGAACTTGCCGGCAAATTCGTCTTTGCTGTAAAGAGTCTCGAAATCGCCAATCTGCTCTCTTTCTTCTTCAGAAAATTCGGTATCGGAACTGTTTTCTGTCATTTCTGCTGTCCTCGCCTGTAAAATCACCGCTCAGGAACGACACCTGCCTTTAGGCCGGCACCGTCAGTATGAGTATATTCTTTAAATGGGGGAAGATTTACGGAAATTAAAGCCGCAGAAATGATTTTTGGGACAGAGGATCTGTTTTTAAGAAAAAATACCGGAGTCCCCGATCCCGGACATCAGGAGGCCTCCCGTCTGTCGCCAAAAAAGCATCCTGAAGTCATGATTCACCGCGAAATCCGGGAAACAGACAAGGAACCGGACTTTCCGGAACTGCGGCAAATTTTTCCCGCCGGCATCGGATCTTTCTCCCGTTATTCTCTTAAGCGCTGTGATAAAATTCCCGGAGAGATGTTTTTTCAAGCAGGAACCCCGGAAATGTCATGACCGACAGCACTTTGAAATATTACCGTGTCAATGCCGAAGCGTTTTCCGAAGCTACCTTCGACGTTGATTTTTCAGAAACAGAGGACCGCTTTCTGAATCTGCTGCCTCCTGAAGCAGCCATTCTGGACCTGGGTTGCGGGGCCGGGCGGGACAGTCTTTACTTTCTCAGACGGGGATTTCGGGTAACCGCGACGGACGGCTCCCCCGAAATGTGCCGCATCGCCTCCGGGAATACCGGGCTTCAGGTGAGGACACTGCTTTTCGAGAATCTGGATTATGAAAACGAGTTTGACGGGATCTGGGCCTGCGCCTCGCTTTTGCATCTCCCTCCCGAAAAGCTGGGACCGGTACTCGGGAAGGCGGAACGGGCTCTCCGGCCCCGGGGCGTAATGTACGCCTCCTTCAAACACGGAACTTTTTCCGGAATGAGAAACGGCAGATATTTTACGGATTTTACCGCCCGAAGCTTCAGGGAATTTCTCGCCGGACACTCCGGAATGATTATTGAGGATTCCCGGGTAAGCAGCGATGTCCGTCCGGGGAGGGAAAACGAAAAGTGGCTCAATCTGCTGATGCGGAAAAACTGATGTCCGGGTCCCCCGGAACCGTCGCCTCCGTTACAACCGGCGGCAGTATTTCCGGGGAATACCTTCTTGGCCGGCTCCGGGAATTCTCCTTTCTGATGGAATCCGGCGTCAGAATGCTGCTCCCGGATCTGAAGACAGCGGCCGATCGCGGTGTTCCGATCCGGCTATTGACCGGCACCTATCTGAACATCACCCAGCCATCCGCGCTGTACCTTCTGAAGTCTGAACTGGGCTCCCGGATTGATCTCCGCCTCTACACCGAGAAACGTTCCTTTCATCCCAAGGCCTACATTTTTCATTACGGAAGCCTGAGCGAAATCTTTGTGGGATCCTCCAACATCTCGAGGAGTGCCCTGACATCAGGAATCGAATGGAATTATCGATTCAGCAGCGTAAGCGATGAAGCAGGCTACACCAAGTTCTTCCGGACCTTCGAGAATCTGTTCTGCTGTCACGCCACAGCTCTTGATGATGCCGCTCTCGAAGCCTACGCCTCCGGCTGGCACCGTCCCGAGGCCCTGAAAACCCTGACTTGCTATGAAGACGAAGAAGCTTCTTCCGAATGCCGGGATAACATAAGCCCGGTGTTTATTCCGCGCAATGCCCAGATTGAAGCGCTGTATGCCCTGGAAAAAAACCGATCCGAAGGCAATGACCGGGGACTGGTCATCGCCGCCACCGGAGTCGGAAAGACAGCTTTGGCCGCCTTTGATTCCATGAAGTTCGGAACCGTGCTTTTTGTGGCTCACCGGGACGAAATTCTGAAAAATGCCGCCCGAACGTTTTCAGTCATCCGGAAATCCGATGCCGTCGGATTCTTCGGAGCTTCTGAGAAAAACACGGCATGTCCGGTAATCATGGCCTCCGTGGCCACTCTCGGAAATGACCGGTATCTTAATTCCCGGTACTTTGCCCCGGACCGCTTCGACTACATAGTTCTGGACGAAATTCATCACGGTGTGGCCGGTCAGTACCAGAAGATAATCCGCTACTTCCGCCCCCGTTTCCTTCTGGGACTTACCGCCACCCCGGATCGGCTGGACGGCAGAAGCATCTTCGGGATTTTCGATTACAACGTTCCCTTCCGGATATCTCTCTTCACGGCCATAAACCGCGGCTATCTGGCCCCGTTCAGATATTTCGGAATCTACGACGATACCGACTACTCCGGACTCCGGCTCGTGAACGGCCGCTATGACAGCGGAGAGCTCAGCAAATCCTACATTGGAAACGTCCGCCGGCATGACCTGATATTCGGACACTACCGGAAGCACGGCTCCGAACGGGCCCTGGGCTTCTGCTGTTCCCGGGAGCATGCCGAGGAAATGGCCCGGGAGTTTTCAAAAAGAGGCGTCCCTTCCCGTGCCGTATACAGCGGGGACGGCGGAGATTATTCGGAAAAGCGGGATATCGCCGTCGAAAAACTGCTCAGAAAGGAAATCCGGGTGATTTTCTCCGTGGACATGTTTAACGAGGGCGTGGATATCGCGGCACTGGACATGGTAATGTTTCTCCGGCCCACGGAATCCCCGGTGGTTTTTCTGCAGCAGCTGGGCCGGGGGCTCCGGCTGTCCCGGAACAAGGAATATCTCACGGTTCTGGACTTTATCGGCAACTATGAAAAGGCCGGCCGGGTCATCAGCATTCTCTCCGAGGGCAAGTCCGGCCGCCGCCGGAACGGTTTCGGCCCTGCGGACCTTCCGGAGGGGTGCCAGGCCGATTTTGACCTCCGGCTTATCAGTCTCTTCGAGGAAATGGAGAAAAAGCAGCTGACCGTGCGGGAACGGGTTCTCGGGGAATACCGCCGTATCCGGGATCTTCTCGGGAAACGCCCCCTGCGATCCGATCTCTTCGGCTGCATGGATGATGCCCTCTACCGGCTGATTCTGAAACGACCGGATAACAATATATTCCGACACTTTCTGGACTTTCTCGGGGATGCCGGAGACCTCACCCCTGAAGAGGAGGAAATCCTCGCAGGCTCCGGGTCCGATTTTCTGAACATGCTGGAAACCACCGCCATGACCAAAGTATATAAAATGCCGGTGCTTGGCGCCTTTCTGTCGGAAGACGGCATAAGAATGCAGGCCGGCCCCCGGGAGCTTCTCTCGGCATGGAAGGATTTTTTCCGGAAAAACGGCAACTGGAAGGATCTGAAACCGGACATGACCTATGAAAAGTTCCTGAATATCCCGGACTCCTGGCACCTGAACCTGATTATGAAAATGCCGGTGAGATTCCTTCTGAAAACCGAATTCCGGTTTTTCCGGCAGCCGGTGCCCGGAACCCTGAGTCTCTGCGAGGAAATCCGTGAGGTGTCCGGGAATCCGGCGTTCCGGGAGCATTTCCGGGATATCCTGAAATACCGGACTCTGGAATACCTGAGGCGCCGCTACGATGCCAGCGCAGGTATCCCCGGAGATGACTGAAAACCGGGAAAACGAGAACATCGGCCCCCGCAGGATCGCTACGGGCAAACTCCGGACTCTCAGGACACACCTACCGGATCACCCGCACCGCATACCCGCCCAGCCCCATAATGCTGTAGCTTCCCAGATGGCAGACCGCGCAGAACCAGATATACGGGAGGAACGGGGTCAGATCCCCCCTCAGGGTAAAACTCCCGTAAAATCCCGTAAGACTGGTTTTCTGGCAGGAGCGGTTGGAATACCTGGTACAGATTCTCGGAAAAATCGCCGCATCGCAAAGCTCGATGCCGGAGGCCAGCTCCCGGAGTCTTTCCTCCGGAAGAGTCCGGAACGGCAGCATAACCGGTGTTTTTTTCTTCTGCCGGTAGTGCTCATAAAGACTGAGGGTTCTTCTTACCGCCGTGGTCAGAAACTTTCTGGCCGTGAAATCCTCCGGAAGAATGGCCACCCCTCTTTTGCCGCCGCAGGAATGCCGCTGCTTCAGAATAAGAGCCATGTTCTCCGGAATGATCACCTGTATTTCGCCGGCGCTGTCCGGACATTCAAGGCGCATAAAAAAGTCCCGGAGATCAAAGAACCGCGGCTCCTTCTCCCGGTAAACAGTGGTAAGTCCGTTCGCATAAACCTGAACCGCCCTTACCAGACGAAAATGCCTTCTGTCAGCACCGACGCCCCTCTTTCCGGCCGCCGCCATGGCGTTTATGATGTACTTCATGTAGGAGGATTCCACCCCGAACAGCTTCACCCTGATGGAAAAGCGTTCCCCGATGCCGGAGGTCTGATTGCTGAGATTGACTGTCTCAAAGATATAGGGCTTGGCTGTATCGTCCCGGATGACGGTATCACCGTCAGCAGGAACCGCCCTCTCAAAAATTATATTATAGGGACAGACTCCCAGTATCTGACACCTGCTGCATTCCTGCTGTCCGGTAACACAGCACTCTTTTCTGAGACAATGCCCGAACACTCCCCGAAAGGAGCTTCCGGCCATTCCGGGAAATCTGATCTCTTCACGGGACACAAACTCCAGGATAAACTCGCTGACAGGAACCCAGAATATCATGTCCGGATACTGCTCCGCATGTTCCCGAAGGCAGCTGTTACCAAATGACGTATTCTCCGGCAGCGGATTTTCCGACCATGAACGTTTTTTTCCGGGAACCGCTCTCCGCTCCTGGGAACTCTGCCGGCAGCAGTAATCATGTTTGACTCCTTCGTTTATCCTGCAATGCGCCGGGTATTTCCGGTTCTTCTGTACCGCCCCTGACGGCACCGCACTGTCAAATATAGCACAAAGCCTCCTGAAAACATGGAATCCGTTCCGTGATTTCAGCAGTTTTTAAGCGTTAAGGCTTGATTTCGGACAGCATCGGCATTATTTTCCATAATGGCACACAGCCACTTTGCTTCAGGAGATCCTATTTTATGAGCAACGCCAAAAAACTTCAGAAGGAACTGACCTGGAAATTTCCGACAGCCTTCTCGAACAAAAAGATTACCGAAAAGGCAGTGAACGATTTTGCTGCCGAATACCGCAAATATCTGGACAGCTGCAAGACGGAACGCGAGTTTGTAACCTATGCCGGAAGCTTTCTCGAAAAGCACGGCTACCGGGAATTCCGCAAGTCTGACTATACCGCCCCATCCGGTAAAGCCGAAACCTCCGGCAAAAAGGCTCCGGCCCCCGGAGACAAGCTGTTCTTTGTCAACCGGAACAAGGCGCTTGTCATGTGCACCATCGGCAAAAAGCCGCTGAACGAAGGTCTCCGGATCACGGTTTCCCATGTGGATTCCCCGCGGCTGGATCTCAAGCCATTCCCGGTTTCCGAAAGGAATGAAATCGCCTACCTGAAGACCCATTACTACGGCGGCATCAGAAAATACCAGTGGGTTACCATCCCCCTGGCGCTCCACGGCGTGGTGGCCAAAGATGACGGCACCATGGTTACCGTGAATATCGGCGAGGATCCCGAGGATCCGGTATTCTATATCACCGACCTTTTGCCGCATCTCGGGCAGATGCAGAACGAACTCAAGCTTAAGGATGGCATCAAGGGCGAGATGCTCAGGGCCATCGGTGCCACCCTGCCTTACCGCTCCGACAGGGATGACGGCAGGAAGGATGACAAAAAGGAAGACAAAAAGGAAGATAAGAGGGACAGCGAGGACTGTGTCAAAGATGCCGTTAAACTGAATCTTCTCAGACTTCTTAATGAAAAGTACGGCTTCACCGAACGGGATCTCCTGACCGCGGAGCTTTCGCTGGTACCGGCACAGAAGGCCAGAGAGGTCGGTCTGGACAGAAGCCTTATCGGCTCCTACGGCCAGGATGACCGGGTATGCGCCTTCGGAGCATTCAGGGCCGAACTGGAAGCCAAAAAGCCGGAATACACGACTCTCACCGTTTTTGCGGACAAGGAGGAGATCGGATCCTACGGTCCCACCGGGATGAGTTCTGATTTCATGCTGCACTTCATTGAGGATCTGGCGGAGGTCTGTCACGGAGACGTGAACACCATATTAAGAGCCTCCAACGCACTGTCCACCGATGTGGGTGCCGCCTTCGACCCGAATTTTGCCAGCGTTTATGACGAAGAGAACAGCTGCAAAATCAACCACGGCTGCGTGCTTACCAAGTACACCGGAGCCCGGGGCAAGTCCGGCAGCAACGACGCCAGTGCCGAGCTTATGTCCATGGTTTCCCGTATCTTCAGCAAGCATAACGTAACCTGGCAGATCGGAGAACTTGGTGCCGTGGACGCCGGAGGCGGCGGTACCGTGGCACTCTACATCGCCCGCTTCGATATCAGCGTGGTGGATCTGGGAGTTCCCATTCTCGCCATGCATTCGCCCTTCGAGCTGGCCGCCAAGTACGACATTTACAGCCTTTATCAGGCAGTGCAGGCGTTTTACAAATAGCAGACGTCCTGTTTAGAAAGACTGTTCCTGATGCGAATCTGAATTCCGGATGTGCTTGCCTGAGAATCCGGTTCTGTCTTGCGAGTCCCCCGGTTTACTCGTTTCAGTTAATCCCCGGGGGATAATTACAAAATTAATCTGATTCTAAAACGTTTCAGATAATCCTCTCCAGTCTGAGAGCCTCGCGATCAAAGTAATAGCACCTGACTCCGGATTCGCTGAACATGGTCTTGGAGATCTCCCAGGCCTCTCCCCAGCGCTCATTCACGCTGGTATCAATAAACACCCGGGCCAGACCGGCCTGAATAATTGCCTTTGCGCACTCCTGACAGACCGGAAGATTATGGATGTAAATGGAAGCCCCCACCACCGATGACCCGTTATACAGAGCATTCAGAATGGCATTCATCTCGGCATGAACCACCAGCCGGTACTTAAGCTCCCGGTTATTGTAACGCTCCGGAGAATCCTTCACGCCCCGGGGGAACCCGTTATACCCCTGAGAAATGATCTGCCCCTTGTCTCCCACAATGATTGCACCCACCTTGGTGGAAGGATCCTTGGACCAGGTTCCCACCAGGCCGGCAATCTCAAAATAGCGACTCACCCATTTCGGGGAAGGTATATCACTGTCGGCAGACTCCGGCACTGCCCCGACTTCGGAAACCGTTCCGGCCTGCTCTGTCCCGGAAACAGACGGAACTTTCTCCGTCTCCGGAATCTCCTTCGGCTCCTCGTTCGGAAGCTCCTCCGTGCCCCTGTCAGAAAACTCCTCCTTTACGGCTCCGGAAACTTCTGGCTCCGAAAACTCCGCTCTCACGGCTTCATTTCCCGAAACAATCTCCGTCCCGGTTTCGGAAGCATCCCCGGGAGCGCCTGAAGCAGGCTCCGCCACCGGAGATCCGTTCTCCGGGCTCTCCTCCTCGGAAATCGCCTCTGCCGGAGAAATCTCCTCCGGAGCTTCCGGCTCCTCCGTAGTTCCCGTTTCTTCGGATTCCGGCACCGCTTCAGAAGCCGAAGCCGTCTCTCCCTTCCCGGATACCCCGGTTCTCTTTACGAAATCCTCAAAAAGCTGCCGGAACAAGTCCCTGATATCATCGTTTTCGACATCGTCATTGTCCACAAAGGCGCTGATGAGAGGATGCCTGACATCATCCGCCTCCTGGGTGTCGCGGTAATAGCACCGGAACAGATCTCCCGGATCTATGAAATACTCGTAATCCGGGTTATCCAGATGTCCCTCGGAGGCCCCCATCTCCTCGCAGAAAAAATCCATGACGGCACCCTCTTCCTCGGCAGAAATTCCTCCCGGAGTCCGCCGCCAGAATCCGGCACTCACCAGATCCTTCCCCAGAATCGAAGGATGACCTTCTCCGGTCTCCAGATATTCCTGACTGCCGTCTGCAAGCTTAACGGTAATATTGGCATACGTTCCCATGGTATTCTCCTTCGGCCGATCCCGCGACCGTCCGCAACATAATCATTTTTCAAATTTCCGGCTCATCTCCATCCCGGTTCCGAGAAACCGGAACATGCGGATGGCAGCGGAATAATAAAGATCCGGAGCCTTCGCAATTGCCGTTTCCGGCGTCATCGGTGCAGCCACGGAGGTTATTACCGAAGCAATGCCGTGATCCATAATCCCAAGTCCGCCTTCCCCCAGGGATCCGGAAAGCCCCACGGCCGGAACCCCGCATTTCCGGGACCGTTCCCCGACAGCCTGCATCACCTTGCCACAGCAGCTCTGCCGATCGGTGCACCCTTCGCCGGTAACCACCAGATCCGCCCCGGCCAGCCGGCTCTCAAAATCAATGAGATCCAGCACGGTATCAATTCCGGACACCATTCGCCCTCCCAGAATGATCCCCAGTGCGGCACCCAGTCCTCCGGCAGCGCCGGCCCCGGGAAGGTCATCAGGGTCCCGGCCCAGAACCGCGATAATCCGTTCCCGGTAATTCCGCATTCCGGTTTCAAGATCTGCGAGAATTTCCGGAGTTCCGCCCTTCTGAGCTCCGAAAACCATGGTGGCTCCCTCGGGGCCGGTAAGGGGGTTCCGGACATCGGTCATCACCCGGATGCTGACATCCCGGAGGCGGGGATCCAGTCCCGAAACGTCAATATCCCGCACCAGCGCCAGATCCGCACCCCTGCCGGCAAGCTTCCTGCCCTCCGCATCCCGGAACACCGCCCCCAGGGCCGTCAGGGCTCCCGTACCGCCGTCATTGGTGGCGCTGCCGCCCAGGGCTACCGTGATATCCGAAAACCCGCGTCTGAGAGCATCTCTGATAAGTTCGCCGGTTCCCGCGCTCGTGGTATAAAGGGGATTCCGAAGTTCCTCCGGAGTTTTGGTGAGTCCGGAGGCCTCGGCCATCTCTATTACCGCCCGGCTCCGGTCCAGTCCGAGATAGCGGGAGGTAACCGGGCTTCCCGCGGCTCCGGTAACCGTCATTTCAATAAGATCCCCGCCGGAGGCGCTTCTGATGGCATCCAGAGTTCCTTCTCCGCCGTCGGCCACCGGAATCCCCTCGCAGGAAACCTTCTCCCCGAACACCTCCCGGGCGGCTCTGGTCAGATATTCCGCAGTTTCGGCACTGGACAGAGACCCCTTAAAGGAGTCGGAAACAAACAGAAAGCGCATAATTCATCCTTAATCCGGAATCCCCCCGCATACTCCGTTTTAATTTTGCACAGGGGAGGATCCCTCACCGGAAACATACCGGAAAAGCCGTCATAATTGAAGATTTACCGGAAGGTTTTGCTCCCGGGATCGTACATTTCGGCACAGGCCGGATTTCTCAGCCGCTTCTCGGATTCTCCGAGATAATCGGAAACCCTGCTCCCGGGACAGGCAGTTTCCCGCCAGTCCCGGCCGACCATTATCGAATTTCCGAAAAAACCAGAAGGCAAATCCCGCAGTGCCGCATCATCCGGATACTGATTAAAAAACATCCCGCCGCATTTCCGGCAGACGGTAACCTGATCTCCGCAGGGAAGCTTCCGGAACTCCCGTCCGGACTCAATCTCCCGGAGGGAATCCCCGGAGAGCGCTTCGGGGTTCAGGATGTCCTCTGTTTTCAGGGGATGCGCCACCTGAAAAAGCGATACATGTCCGCAGCAGGGACAGGTAACGCAACAGCCTCCATTATGACTGTTTTTGATCCGGAGAATCTTCCGAGTCAGCTTTGCGGGCTCAGGACTGTCAAAATCGCAGGAACCGGCGTAATTTCTGTCATTCATGAACGGCTGCTCCACCAGGAAGCCCGGCATCGAAGGTTTTTCTTCCGAGTTCATACTTTAAGGCATAGGCAGGGTCCCGTAACCGTTTTTCCGAAGCCTTCAGCCATTCGGAAAAACGTTTTTCCGGATATGCTGTTTCCAGCAAAACCCGAACCCCGTCCCGGATAAAATCCCAGAAAATAACAACAAGAAAGATGTACACCGTCATATACATGACCAGGGAGAATTCCGGAAAAGGGTTGTCGGGGTCGGTCGGACTGTCAAAAGCTCCGGACCACAGGAGGAAATAGCCGAGTAATCCCCCGACAAAGAGGAATGCATACAGGTACATAATCTTCCTGAATTTCCTGGTGGCACGGCTCGCCTCCCGGACCTCCGCATAGGTCTCCCGGGGCGATTTTTCCCGGGAGATTTCCAGGTAATCCGGATCATAGTACTCCTCCCGGCACTCCGGACAGACCCCGACGGTCCGGCCCAGTCTCCGGGGATAGCCGCCGGTTGTGTTAAGCTCGGCCCCGCAGCAGGAACAGCGTTTGTGTCTTTTCAGGTAAAGCCGTTTCCCGTCCGGAAGCACCGTATAGTTGGGCACCCCCGGAACGGATACCGGCGCATTCTCCGGATCCTTCCTTCTCATGTCATCCAGGATCTTCTCCGGCACCGCCACCCCCATGCGGCACAAAAACTTCAGATACCCGGGAGTCTCAGGAGAAAAACTTAGAGATTTCAGCCGGAAAAATAATTTTTCAGCCTGAATCTGAATGACGATCGCCAGGGTATACACAACCCCCGCGTAAAGCAGTATAAACACGAAAGACCCGCAGGTTTCGAGGAAACTCTGCTGTTCCGGGGTCGGAGAATCTCCCAGAAGCTCCGCGGGGCTCCAGCCCAGAATCAGAACGGGATAGCAGACTGCAAAAAAGGACGTCACCGCAAGACAGGACCATATTGCGGGAAGGCATTTCCGGAGATTTTTCATAATGACGTTCTTCGGTTTCGGAAAAATCGCGGGATCCCGGACATAGCGGTTAAAGAACAGCTTTTTGCATTTTTTGCAGCAGATCACGGGATCTCCGTACTCCGTCGTCGCAAACTCCCGATCGTCCTTCGGCATTACATCCCCGGGAACGTCTCCGGGATTCAGGATATCCTCCCTGAGAGGCTGCGCGGCAATAAAAGCAGACACCTCGCCGCAGCAGGGACAGGTCAGAAAGAAGTGTTTCAGGGAACCTCTTTCTCGCCACTTCACCGTATATGTAATTTTCCCGGGAAGAATACTGTCAAAATCAACATCAGCGGAATTTCCGTCATTTCTGCCGTTCGAAACGGTTCTGCCAGTCATGCCTGTTTCTCCTGTTCAGGTTCTGAGTTTTCCTGTCATTTCACCATTGCGCCGTACCTGACTGATTCCCCCGGGTCAGGGAAGCTGATTATCACCGGCCGTGCCGTTCCCGGAAAC
Source organism: uncultured Ruminobacter sp. (assembly GCA_902776415.1). Lineage (GTDB taxonomy): Bacteria > Pseudomonadota > Gammaproteobacteria > Enterobacterales > Succinivibrionaceae > Succinimonas. Next base: position 19,787 of record CACYPY010000016.1, on the reverse strand, counting down.
CTCTTCAACATGCACTTCCCTGATGGTGATGTATTCCGGACGAAGCTCCCCGGAAACGGCCAGTTCCGCTATAAAAGCGTCAGCCTTCTTTTCGGAAACCTCTCTGCCGTCCAGCATTCTCCGGCAGGATTTGCCGTTTTTGGCCCGATCATCGTTCCGGCATGTCAGAATCAGCATCCGGCCCGGAACGCTGTTCTTGATTTCGGTATAGGAAACATTGAGTCCGGATGCGTCGCTTACGGCTATCCCCTTTCCGGAAACCCGGAAGGAAGCCGGTACCCCGGAAATTCCCGAAAGACGCCCCATTTCCGTGTTTCCGTAAAACACGTCCTGAGCTCCGGTATCACGGCGGGACAGAAATATTTCCGGAATGCCGTCGCCGTCAACATCCGTAAGAGACAGCTGATCCCATTTCCCGTCCGGAGAAGCGGGAGAACGCAGCTTCACGGGAGAAAGCAGCACCGGTTCCTGAGGTTCCATGCTTTTGCCGTTCCAGACATACTTCTGCTCGAGGCCGTAAAGAGGGAACTCGCTTTCGTCGTAAAGGAATCCTGCGGTTCTGACAATCTCGCCGTTGCCCGAAAGAAGATATTCACTGTCAACCCCCTGAAAATCATCATATCGTCTGTCAAAAAGATCTGCGGGAACATATTCCCGGCTCCGGTCATCGAAACGGTAGTAGCAAAAAGACTCGGTCCGCCGCAGTTCATCGGAAACACTGATGGCAAGAGCAAAATAGAGGGTGTTATCCGGATAACGGTAGCTCCGGGCAGTGAAGGCTTCATCATACTGATGGTCTTCCTCGTTCTTACAATCCTCCGGAGGATACCCCGCCCAGTCCGGTTCTTCATCGGAATCTCCGGCAGTGTTCTTCAGGTAATCCCGGATCCCCGGCGACTTCCATTTGTTCTGAAAGGCCCCGAGAAAATCTCTGAGCCCGGGAGCGCCGGAGGTTCCGGCCTTAAGACTTTCCTTAAGGCATGCCGGCTGATAGTAAAACTGTTCTCCGGAGCTCTCCTCCTCCTCCGAAGAACCGGAGGAATCGTCCGCCCGGACCGTTACCGCGGTCAGAGCCAGCACTGCCGCCAGAAAAAGCGCACCGCCCCGCACAAATCCCGTGCCGGAAGCTTCCGGACATGTCCTGAATAAAGTGTTCATTGCAATTTCCCAGATTATCAGTTATCAGTATTTCCCCGAAACCGGCCCTCTTAATCCCGTTCCGATTTCCCGTTTTCTTCTTCCGCCACGTCCGGGGGAGCGGCATCATCTTCGGAAACCTCCTCGGTAACCACCCCCTGAATGACGATAAAATCAGGAGAAAGCTCCCTGGCTCCGGAGAATCCTGCCATAAATTCCGCCGCCCGGTCCTCCGTTATCCGGCTTCCGTTAAGCCTCATGGTACAGGTCTCCGGGGCTGTGACATCCCGGCAGGAAACCGTAAGCACCCCGTCCGGAGCACTGTCCCGAAGCACCGTATAGGAGGAGTTGAGACCGGAGGCATCACGTGTCACCAATCCGTTATCCGTAACCAGGAATTCCACGGGAACCGTCTTCATTCCCGACAGGCGATCCGTCCGGCCGTTACCGTAAAAAACATCCCCGGCTCCGGTATCCGAACGGGACAAAAACAGCTCCGGAATATTGTCGCCGTCAATGTCGTGCAGAGCCAGACGATCCCATTTCCCGTCCGGAGCCCCCGGGGAAAGCAGCTTTCTGCCGGTATAGAGAGTCGGCGGTCTTTCCTGAAAACCGCTGCCGTTCCAGTCAAAAACCTGCTCCAGGGAATAGAGCGGCACCCCGTTCTTGTCGTACATGAAGAAGGTTTCCAGGGAAATGCCGCCGTTCTCCCTGATGAGATAACGGTAATGGAGACCCCGGAAGCCGTCATATCTCCGTTTCGGGAAATCCCCGGCCGGCACGAACTCCCGGGATGCGGCATCATAGCGGAAAAAGCAGAAGCTTCCGGCAAAGGGATCCCCGGTATAGGATATCGAAAGCGCAAAGGAGCGGCCCTGTTCCGGGGAATCATAAACCCGGGCCGTGAAAAACTCCGAAGTCTGGCCGGAAACGTCTCCGGAATCATCACTCCCGTATTCTCCGTCATCATCGTCATCCTCCGGAGGATACTGCACGCTTTCCGGACTGGTCTCCGGAAGATTCTTAAGACCGAGCCATGCGGCTATCTGCGGATCCGGATGCCTTTCGGAAAACGAACGGAGAAAATCCCTGATTCCGGGAACCCCGGGGCCTTCGAACTTCAGACTTTCCGTGCCGCAGATCATCTGACTGCCGGCAGTATTCTCCACAGCCGGCACATTCGGACTTTCCGACGTACTTTCATTCATGTTTCCGTCAGAGACCGCGTCCGGCTCCGCCGGCATGGCCTGCTGCCCCAGAGTCAGAAAACAGAACACCGCAGGCAATCCTGCATAAAACCGGGAATGCATAAAAACTCCGCACCATTCGCATCACACGCATCACACGCATCCGCATCACAAACACTGTGCACGGCACTTTCACATCATGATTTACCGCAACACACGTTCATTATATTTGTTCTGTGCCGGCAAACCGTGAGACGACGGCAATTTTGCGGATTTCCGGCGAAAAATTGCCGGGCCTCCCCGGCGGCACAACGGATTATGAGGAGGCTGAAAATTCCCCAAAACGCACTGTATTCTTTTATAATAGCACCCGGTTAAAACAGCTGATTTTTTTCTATGTCCGACACGCCTGAAAAACTTATCTGCGGGCAATGCGATCTGGTGCTGGAGATTCCCCGCAAACAGGGTCATTTTGTAGGCTACTGTCCCAGATGCCGCAATGCCGTTCATCACTACCGGGTACGCCCTTCCAGGGTGTCCCTGTGCTATGCCCTGTCGGCCATTTTTTTCATGTTTGCCACCGACTCGCTTCCGTTTATCTCCATTTCCGCTGCCGGCATCGAGCAGGGGATGCAGGTTCTGGACTATACCACGGTACTGGGAGCCCAGGACATGTGGGCAGCCAGCTTTGTCATCTTCCTCTTCATGCAGCTTCTGCCGCTTCTTACGCTCCTGACCATTATTGCGGGCGACATCGGCAAGATCCTGAACCGCCGTTTTTTCTTCATGCCGTTTCTCCTTAAAATCCTGCACTTCAATGTGGAATGGAGCATGGTGGAGGTTTTTATGGTGGGGATTCTGGTGAGCCTCATCAAGCTGATCAGCCTGGTGAGCATCCAGTACGGATCCGGTTTCTGGACCTTCTTCGCCTTCGCCATTTTTTACCTTCTGGCGGTAAGCCGGTTCAGCGAGGAGGAAATGTGGAGCTTCTACGTTCCCCATACCGAAGATCCGACCCGCCGCGTTCCGGAGTCCGGGATCCGGGCCGAGCCCCAGGACTTCTGCGCCTGCACCTGCTGCGGCGAAATTCTGGACATCAGAACCGAAACCTCGTGCCACCGCTGCGGCACCGGCATCCGGGATCGCTCGTCGCAGTCACTGTCAAAAACCCTGGCCTTTACGCTGGCCGCCATTGTGATGTACATCCCGGCAAACATCTATCCCATGATGATCACCACCTATCTCGGCAGCGATTCGGAATCCACGGTCATCGACGGCGTTATCGTGCTGTGGAGCATGGGATCCTATTTTGTGGCCTCCGTGATCCTGATTGCCAGCATTTTCATTCCCATTATGAAAATCCTGCTTCTGCTCTACCTCTGCTGGTCGGTGAAGAAGCTCCGCAAAACCAGAAACCGGCTGTTTCTTTCCGTGGTCTACCGGGTGGTGGAGTTTATCGGAAAATGGTCCATGGTGGATGTGTTCGTGGTGGCCATCATGGCAACCATCGTCCGGGTTCAGAATCTGATGACCATTTACGCCGGTTCGGCCATGATTTCCTTCGCAGCCGTGGTAATCCTGACCATGATTGCGGCAAGGTCCTTTGACCCCAGGCTTTTATGGGGCTACGGCAGAGATCCGAAACAATCCGGAACGTCCCGAAAATCCGGAAAGAAAAGGGAAACACCGGAGGCTGTCCCGGTTCGGACTGCCGTATAGCGGGCACCGGGGGTCTCCCGGAGGTTCCCCGGCAGGGCTCGCGAAACAGATTCCGAAAAACAGGAAACTGACAGAAAGAACATAACGGCGCGGCCCAAAAGAACGGCAGCGCGGCAGGACCGGCTGAAAATAGCCGGCAGAATTTTTTAATTCCAGGAGATACCAAGAGATGGATAAGATCCTCACCGTAAAAAAGGAAAAGCTCTATTCCTTTATCTGGACTGTTCCCATCGTCGCCCTGATAATCGCGGGAACTCTGATATACCGCTCCCACTTCAACAAGGGACCGGAAATCACTCTGATTCTGTCCAAGGCGGACGGCATTGAGGCCGGCAAAACCGCCATCAAGGCCCTCAGCGTGAATGTGGGCAAAATCGAAAGCATTTCCCTGTCCCCGGATCGCAATAACGTGGTGGCCATTGCCCGTATGAATCCGGGAACCGATGATCTGATACGGGATGATTCCCGTTTCTGGATTCAGAAGGTGCGCATCGATCGGCAGGGGGTCTCCGGTCTGGACACCCTGCTCTCGGGCTACTATATCGAGCTTTCTCCCGGCAACAGCCCCAAGCCGGCACGGATGTTCACCGTACTGGACGATCCTCCTCTGGCCACTGATGACCGGGGCCTTTACCTGACACTGCATTCCGAGTCCCTGAAAAAGGTCTCTCCCGGCAGCATCCTGAAATTCAAGGGCATTGAGGCCGGACATGTTCTGGATGCCAACTATGATTTTGACAAGCAGATCATGACCTACCGGGTCTTCGTCCCCGAACCGTATTCCAGGCTCATCGACTCGGGAACCAAGTTCTGGATCTCCAGCGGCATTACATTTTCCATGGGCACCGACGGACTCAAGGTTGACACCGACTCCGTGGAAAACATCATCAGCGGGGGAATCAGCTTTGACAATATCGAGGGCGGGAATCTGAACGAGGATGACGACGTCCACGTGGCCAACGATCACGTCTTTGTTCTCTATAACGACCGTCTCAGCATTGTTCCCACCTATGCCCAGAACCGTTCTCTCAATTACATCATTTTCCTGCCCTATCCGGATCGGGGCCTCCAGGCCGAATCCCCGGTGTTCTTCAAGGGGGTTCAGGTCGGGGTGGTCAAAAAGATGCCCTACTTCCCGGAGAATTACCGCATTTTCCACGACTACTCGAAATACACCGCCGTGCTCATCAGCATTCAGCAGGAACGTTTTGAAAAGAGCTCCCTGGAAAGCATCGAGGAAATCCGGCAGGACATCGACAATCTGATAAGGAACAAGAATCTCACGGCTTCCGTCGAAAACATGAGCATCCTCACCGGGAAGAAGTGCATAGATCTCCAGAGCGACGTGGATCCCGCTTCCGCCAACCGGATTGTCTTTAATGCTCCGTACCACGGCTATCAGGTTATTCCGTCCCTGGACAAGAGTCTGAACACCATTCAGGACGATCTGAGCAGATTCACCCACAAGCTGGCCACCCTGCCCATGGAGGATCTGGCAAACAACGTCAATCAGCTCCTGAAGAACTTCCAGAACACCGCTTTGGAAATCAACGCCCTCACCGGCAATATCAATGCCATTGCGGAAAAGCTTCATAAGGAAAACGTGTCCCAGGAAATGCTGAACACCCTCCGGGAGGTGCAGACCATTCTGGGATCCTACAGCAGCGATTCCGCCCTGTACCGGGATCTGTCCCTTGCCGTCAAGGAGCTTAACAGCACCCTCAAGGGGGTCAAGCCCGTGGTCAGCAAGGTAAACGAAAAGACCAACTCCCTGGTATTCTCATACGACCGCCAGGATCCCGTTCCCGCCGGCAAAAAGGAGAACAAGAAGAAATGAGACTCCCCGCAATTCTTTCCCTGACTGCAGCCCTGGCAATTACCGCCGGCTGCTCCTCGGGCACTGACAGCATCTACCATTACTACGATCTGGACGGCTTTACCCGGCAGTCCGAGGATGCCGGTTCCGGAAAACCGGTACGAATCAACAACGTAACGCTTCCCGACTATCTGGACGGCCAGTCGATTCTGTTCCAGACCGGCCCCAACGAGGTCACTCAGACCAATCGCAACCGGTGGATTGCCAGTCTCGGCAGCATTCTGTCCAATTCGCTGGTGCTCCGGCTCCGGAAAAACCTTCCGGAATACAGCTTCGGAGAAAGCATCTGCATTCAGGGACGGGACGACTGCCCGGTTCTGCAGATGAACGTCCGGGATTTCCGGGGCATTTACGACGGCACCGTACATACGGAATTCGACTGGCAGATCACCCGGGGCCGGGAACTTGTCTGCCACGGCAGCATCTCCCGTACGGAAAACCAGAACGGCGACGGATATGATAATCTGGTAGAAGCTCTCAACAGGGCCTGGAAGACATCCCTGGACGACCTCTCCGGAAATATCCGCACCTGCCTTGGCAAACTGGCACAGGAAGATCTGAAGCGGAAATAGCCCGAAGTCCGGCCGGGGTCCCGGGCGTAAATGCCTGGAAACAGCCGAATCATGATGAAGAGGCTGTTCCGGTTTATTCATTCCGAAAGACAGTGCCTGCGGCCGGATCCGGGATTTCCTGATTAACCCCCGTGCCCGCAGCGCAGTACCGCTCGGGGAAGCACTCCCGAAGAAACCGGCCTCAGGCATGCACTCACTCCGGATCGGCCCTTTCAGTCAGAAACACTCTTCCATGGTTGCAGTCCGGCTATCCCGAACACCTCCAGATTTCTCCTGATGATTTCGGGATCGAAAGAAGATCTGTCCAGACATTCAAGCCAGTTCCGCTGATTATCCGAGAGTCCGCCGCCATACGATGCTGCCTCGTTTTTCAGCTTATGAAGCTCCGTTTTTATTGCCTCCCCGGAAGCATGTTTCAGAAACCACGGCAGCAAAATCTCGTCCACGGCCTTCATGATGTTCCGAAAGCTGATTTCGGCAACCCTGTCATTTGCGAAATCCCACCAGACATCCCTTCCGCATATCAGCATTCCCAGCCGGTCCCCCAAATCAAAGGACAGAAAGTCATGGGGCACATAAAGAGGAATCAGCGCATAATTTACGGTCAGGGTTTTCGAGCCGTATTGCTCCTTCTGCAGATTCAGGTACTCTAGGACATCGACAGCATTCCTTCTGATATAGGCATTGGTCCTGTATTTTTTGAAACCCCGGTTTTTCAGGAAAAGAGTGAGGTTTCTCTTCTGCTTTTTAAAAGCGGTCTCCGCGACTTCCCGGTTTACCGTCGTCATATCCGCATCGGAACGGATCGCTCCCGGCACCGTGCCTTCAAGCTTAAAAACCGGCATTGTTTCTGCGGAAGACTCCTGAAATTCCGGCGTGCTGCCGCATTCCCGCCCTGCGAATTTAAGCCCCGAAGAAGTCTTCTGCTCCCCGTTTTCCGCCGTTCTCAGCACTGTCAGAGGGCCGTCAGGTCTTATCCATATCGCGGGCCGCACTGCAATTCCCGGCATAAACACGTTGGTGCCATGTTCTCTGAGACATCCTCTGGCATCAACATATGCAACGCATCCGGCAAGACGTCCCGGCGATCTGAGCCACCATCCGGAACCATTGCCGGTTCCTGAGCCGGTGCGGGCGTCCTCATAAAAATCCGGGCATCGCGCCTCTTCTGCTCTGTCAAAACAGCGCCGTGCCTCAGCTTCGCTCAGTGCAAAAACCCGATCTCCGGGGACATGCGGGGTATTTTCGGGAAACTGATTTTTGACAGCTGAAGAACCGCCGGAAAAGATATCACCGGCACTTACCGAAGATGCATCGAGGATCTGTTTTTTCTCGGGACCGGTAAAGGCTTCTTCAAAAAACTCCCGGTTCAGCCATTGTCTTAAGTCGCAGTTCTCCCATTCGGCTGCCGCGAGCCCGTGATGATACGGTCTTGAGGCAGGAGAACGCTCCGCAAGGAGGAGTGCCTTCCGGCCGTCAGAAGCCAGTACCCGCCATTCCAGAATCTCCGCTGTCCCGGCACCGCCTCCGGGGTATCTTCCAAAGGCCACGATATTCCCCGGTCTCAGGGCTGCGGCCATTCCGATTTTGTCGTGTGTCAGAGCCTGAGCAATAAGGGAAAAAAGGCCCATAAATACCTCCGTAAACTGAATTAAAGGACCACTCTTTGCAGGAATGACAGGGATAACCGGGCAGGATTACTTTTCCGCATGAACGGAAAACCGGAAAGGAAATCTTCCGGGCTCCGATTCAGCCACGTACTGTCTTAAAAGGCCTGTTACTTTTTCTTTTTTTTTTGACCTGGCTGATGTACAATCCCGTGGCTGCAATGCCGGCTTTATCCCGCATGGACAGCATCTGCTGTTCAAGCTTATTCATTCCTTTCAGGAACTCTTCCTCGCTGTTAAATCCGAAATCGGATTCCGGCATCGGACTGTCATTGACCACTGACCCGAACTCGATGCCGTCCTTTCCTTTGGCAAAGAAGATAAATCCTGACTGCACGGCATCGTTTTTATCAATGTTCTCATACAGGCTTAACAGACTGCGGCGGCCGTTATCCGAGTCAGAGCCGCTGTCAGCAGAGGCTTTATCGGAAACAGACTCTGCTGTCTCTGCTGCAGAAGATATCTCAGGAATCTCCGATGTCTGTTCAAAAGCCCGCTCCGATCCTGTCCTGATAATATGACTGCTCCAGATAAACGGGGTACAGCCGCATTCGCTGCTGCGATCAAGATAACGGCTGATTGTTTCCATCGTATCTTCAAGCGCCATCAATGCCGCCCCGGATGATCTGGCGCCAAACCAGCTATGCATCCGAGTCAGCCATTCCTTCCTGTCACTGTAACTGCAATAATCAACATTGGAAGGCCATATCTGATGACTGGTAAACGGTTCTCCGGAAAAAACAAACACCCCGATTGTTATGGGACTTTCTCTGCCGGCAGCATCTTCTTCGGCATTGGTGTCTGTGTCTGATGCCGGACAAGACAGCGCTTCATTTACAAGCCTTTTGATAAAACCTTCCAGCGTTTCAGTTTCATCCCTGTCATTCCGGTAAAAAACGCATTCCGTCATTACATCATTGCAGCTGAGACAGTCCTCAGATTGTTCCGGCTTAAGGGCCAGGTTGCGATTACCGGTGTAAAACTCTCCCGAAGAAGTGATTATGCCGTTATTATGGTAAGCAGCTACAATGGCGCACTGCCTGCCGGTCAGGTAAATCCCCGTGATTTCGGCAGAACCCGGATAGCTGCCAGTCTTTGATGTCTGATAATTCCATGCATGATTCCGGCTGAGAGAGATGTTCAGCTTCTTAAGAATGAGCGATATCTGATACTCCGAAGCTCCGGTTTCGTCAGCCAGCGCTTTGAGCGTCCGGACTGTGTTTGCATTTTCTCCGGACGGGGATATCAGTAATGATACAGCCTGTTCGAGATTCGTTGCGTCATACTTTGCTTTGCGACCGCCGCCATGAGACGAAAGCAGGCCTTTTAAACCCTTGTCCTGATAGGCCTTCTTCCATTTGGCAACAGTATGCTCGTTAACCTGAAGCTGTTCGGCCACTGTCCTGTTGCTGTTTTCCGAGGAGCATGCCATTACTATTCTTATGCGTTCGGCAAGCTCCCTGTCAGCGTGGGCAAGATTAGATTTCAACGCCTCCAAATCTTCAGGAGAGACATATAACGGTTTGGACACTCTGGGCATAAAATCAGACTCCCTGACAACAGCATGCAGTGAGCTGATTATAGCCGATATGCTTCGTAACAGTAATGACCTGTTCAATTATGTCAGCACTTTGAAAACCGGACTTCGAATTAATCTCAATAATCCCCGCTGCAATTCCTTCTGCCGGCCTCCGGCTAAATGAAAACCCTGGCCAGTCCGAGCCCCGCGAGACAGGCCACGGTGACACCGATAAGGCCGGGAACCATGAAGGAGTGGTTGAAGTACCACTTCCCGATCTTTGTGGTTCCGGTTCTGTCGAAGTTCACGGTGGCAATGTCCGACGGATAGTTGGGAATGAAGAAGTAGGCATAGGTGGCCGGCATGAGCCCGATTACCGTCTGGGCCGGGAGACCGATGGCCACGGCTACCGGCAGGAGAATCTTGGCGGTGGCTGCCTGGGAGTTCACCACCACGGATACGGCAAAGAGCGCGAAGGCGAAGGTCCAGGGATACTGATTGACCATATCGGTAATAGCCGCCTTGAAGGACGGCATGGCATAGGCAAAATAGGTATCGGACATCCAGGCAATTCCGAAGATGGCGATGCAGGCGGTCATGCCGGATTTGAACACCACGCCGTTGGGCACCTTCGATACCGGAGTTTTTGAGGCAATCATGATAACGGCGCCGAAGGCCAGCATCACCATCTGAATGACCACCCCCATGGAAATGGGCTTTGCCCCCTCGCCGATGGTTCTTATGGACGGGAACACGGCAATGATGAAGATAAGCACCAGGGACAGCAGGAAAATCCCCACCGCAATTCCGGCCTCCTTCGGGAGCTTTTCGTCAAGCGTGGTCTTGCCGGAAGAACTGATCTGCTCCCGGAATTCCGGATCCTCCATCCGCTTTTTGAATTCCGGATCATCATCCAGCTCCGCGCCGCGGAAATTGGAATATATCGCCATGGCAATGACTCCCAGAAGCGTGGCCGGAAAGGTGACCATCAGAATGTCCACCAGGGTGATGTTTTCGAGTCCGGGGATCTGCATGACATCCCGGCCGAGATAGCAGGCCACCACCGCCGATATCGGAGAACCGGTAAGAGCCAGCTGTGAGGCCACGGAGGCCGCTGCCATGGGACGTTCCGGGCGGATTCTGTTTTTGAGGGCAATGTCCCCGATAATGGGCATGATGGTGTAGACCGCATGACCGGTGCCCAGCATGATGCTGAGCAGGAAGGTTACCAGGGGGCCCAGGAAGGTAATGCGCCGGGGATGCTTTCTCAGAACCTTCTCGGCAATCTGCAGCATGAACTTGAGCCCGCCCGAGGCCTCCAGCACGGCCGCGCAGCCCACCACCGCCAGGATTATCAGCATGACGTCCACCGGGGCGTGTCCCACGGGCATTCTGAGCACAAAGACCTCGATCATGAGACCGATTCCGGATACCAGTCCGAGACCGATGCCCCCGAATCTGCTGCCGATGTACAGCATGAGCAGCATAAAAATAAATTCCGCTATCAGCATAAGTTTTCCTTTCCTGTCATGTTGTCGGGAAAGCCGGATCCCGGATGCCAGTCCCGCATTTCCGGCCCTGTTCTCTGATTCTATCATTGCGCGCCGGGACAAAAAGCGGCCTTCATTGTAATTCCCGTAAAAAGAATCCCCGGAATCCCGAATCCGGAAAAGCCTCTGTATTCCCCCCGCTGCATCCCCCCCGTTCCATTCCCCGTTCCCCCCGGATCCGAAAATCTCGCGACGTTCCGGACATTCATGGGAACGGAGCCCCGCGGCAGAGAGATTTTTCCGGATAAAGTTTTGCTGGGCTCACGATTCAATAATCATTTAGAAACCATTTTCAGCGGGGTTGACTACAATTACTCACAAATTTTTTTCACCGTTTTTCTTTAAACGTTTTTTCATCGAAATACAGGAAGGAATCATGACCGATACATCGTCAGAGGTTCTGAAGAATCAGCCCGCGGACCTTCAGAAGGAACAGCCCGCAGAGGTTCAGAAGGATCAAATGCCCGCCTCGCAGGGAGGAGGCGTAACCCCCGGGAAGGATGCGGCAGCAGGCAGGAAGATTAACCTGCTGAAACTGCTTCTCATTGCCTTTATCTGCATAGTGACCTATTTTCTGCCGTACCTGATGCCGGACGCTCTTCCGCTTACGGAAATTCAGCAGATTACCATGGTTATTTTCGTGGGAGCCGCACTGCTCTGGATTCTGGAGCCCATGCCGGTTTACGCCACTTCGCTCACCATTATAGGATCACTCTGTATATTCATTTCCGACGGCGGCTTTACTCCCATCCGGGAGTATCTCAAGAAGGCCGATCCCAGCCACCTTATGAAATACCAGACCGTGCTGAACAGCTTCAGCTCCCCGGTTCTGATACTCTTCCTCGGCGGCTTCGCCCTGGCCATTGCCTCCACCAAGTACAAGCTGGACATCAATCTGGCGAAGATTCTGCTTAAGCCTTTCGGAAAACGTCCGAGCCTGGTTACCCTCGGCATCATGTGCATTACCGGGTGCTTTGCCATGTTCATGAGCAACACCGCCACCACCGTGATGATGCTGGCCATGATAGCTCCGGTGCTGACCACCGTGGACAAGAAGGATCCCGGCATCAAGGCCCTGGTACTGGCAGTACCCTTCGCCGCGAACATCGGCGGCATCGCCACCCCTGTGGGAACGCCTCCCAACGCCATTGCCCTGAGCTTCCTCACCGGAGAAAATTCCATAAGCTTCATGAGCTGGATGATGATGTGCTTTCCCATGGCCATCGTGTGCATCTTCGCCGCCTGGTGCGTGCTGCATTTCATGTTCCCGTTCCGCGCCAGGGAAATCACTCTTACCATTGACTCCAAATTCGAAAAGGACTGGAAATCAATTGTGGTTTACGTGATTTTCGCTCTGACCATTCTCCTCTGGATGACCGAAAAGCTTCACGGCATTAACAGTTATGTTATCGCCCTGGTGCCGCTCATGGGTTACACTGCCACCGGCATTCTCACCGCCGGAGACATCAAGCGCATGAACTGGGACGTTATCTGGCTCATCGCCGGCGGCATTGCCATCGGCAACGCCCTGGGCGCTACCGGACTGGCCGACAAGCTGGCCCACATGGTGGATTACTCCCGGTTCAGCGGCTTTATGATTATCGCCGTGCTGGCCACCATCGGCTGGGGTCTTTCCAACTTCATCTCCAATACCGCGGCTGCCAACCTCATGATCCCGATTGCCGTGGCAGTGCTGACCAATGCCGCCGATACCGGCATTCAGCTGTCCCACTCCCTGGTAATTATGGCCCTGGCCATGAGCTTCGCCATGACGCTGCCGATAAGCACCCCGCCCAATGCCCTGGCCTATGCCACCGGCGATGTGAGCAACAGGGACATGATGAAGGCCGGAGGCACGGTTTCCGTGCTCTGCATGCTGCTGGCTTTCGCCGCTCTCTATCTGATTGAGCATGTATTCTGACAGCGGCGCCGGACAGGCCTCTCCGGACAGAATTATTGCACTTGTGGACTGCAATAACTTCTTTGTCTCCTGCGAGAGGCTTTTCAGACCGGACCTCAGGAACCGCCCGGTGGTGGTTCTTTCAAACAATGACGGCTGCGTCATCTCCCGATCCGATGAAGCCAAGGCTCTCGGCATCAGAATGGGAGCCCCGTTCTTTCAGATCGGGGATCTGGTTCGCCGGTTTCGCGTGGCCGCCTTCAGTTCCAATTTTCCGCTTTATCTTGACATTTCCCGGCGAGTAACCGGCACACTGGAGGAATTCTGTCCCCGGCTGGAAAACTACAGCGTGGACGAATCCTTTCTGGATCTCACGGGACTAAACAGACTTTACGATATTCCTGAATACTGCCTTAAAATCAGAGAGACGGTAACCAGGAATACCGGAATTCCGGTATGCGTGGGCGCAGCCGCCACCAAAACTTTGGCCAAGGCGGCCAATCACGCCGCCAAGAAGCATTTTCTGCCCGGAGGCTCGGTGGTGATTCAGGATGACTTTCAGAGACGACGGATTCTGAAATGGACACCGCTGGGTGATGTCTGGGGCATCGGTTCCCGGCTGGAACCGAAAATCCGGCAGCTTCTCCATGCCGGGAATGCCCTGGAATTTGCCGAGGGGGACGAGTACCGCCTCCGGCATAACTTCAATAAAACCGTGTACGGCACCTGGCAGGAATTAAACGGCACGCCGGTTTTCGATCTGGATGATCAGCCGGCTCCGAGAAAGCAGATTATGCGGAGTCGCACCTTCGGAAACCGCATCACAGATTTCGAAAAGCTCCGGGAGGCTTTGGCCGGTTTTGCTGCCAGTGTCATGCAGAAACTCCGGGAGGAGCATCAGTATGCCGGAACCATGGGGGTATTCATAAGCTCAAGTCCCTTCGATGAACGGCCGTACAGCAATTCCGCATCGCTGAACCTGGGGCATCCTGTGAATGACACCGTTACCGTTCTTAACGGCATGGACCGGCTTTTACGGCATATATTCAGACCAGGAGTGCGCTACAGCCGGGGCGGCATTATCCTTTGGGATCTCGCCCTGACGCCCTCCTATCAGACGGACCTCTTCGATCCGGGAATGCAGCCGGGCCCTGATGACGCCCGACGCAAAAAGCTGATGGAAACCATTGACAGAATAAATTCCCGGAAGCACAACACCATTTACTTTGCGGCTCAGGGACCTGCCGCCCCGAAGATCTCCCGGCAGACCAGACTGTCACCGGCCTACACCACGTCCTGGAAGGATGTTCCCAAGGTCCGGTAGCGGAAAATAACGGCCTTTAAAGAATATTGACCCAGCCATAGACCACGGGCTGCCGGTTCAGCACGGCAAAGGTTTCCCGGCGGGTCAGGGGCGCGAGATGCGCCACCGTGTCTCCCAGCCGGTACCGAAGCGCATAGCACCCCCTTTCGGCGTCATAGAGGGCTGTAACATCGGAATCTCCCAGCTCGTCCGGCTCCGGAAGCTCGCCGCACAGGCTCCAGTTCTCCTGAAGCCCCCGGATAATCTCCTCTTCGGGGATCATGCCTTCCCGATCCAGAAGGTCGGTGTCATAGGAAAAACCCTGTTCCGTATTCTCTTCCGGAAACCAGCCGGCAATATTCCCGAGATCCGCTATCTCGCAGTCAATCCCGTGCCCCACGGTATCAATACGGTAATAGCGGAGATTCCGCCAGACGGCAATTCTAAGCGAAATCCTGTCGGAATCTTTGGTTCCGGCATCGGGATTGCTCCGGCGATAATCCTGAAGAGCATCGCCGATAAACACATAGGCTCTCTGGCTCAGTTCCTCCCGGGGATTTCTGGAGATATAGCAGCTTCGGTATTCGGTTTCCGGCTCCAGGATTTCCTGAAGGCGGTTCCAGAGGTTCAGCTTTTTAAGGACTGCCATGAGATCCGGGTTCGCCGCCGAACTCCAGGCGGATACGACCTGCCGGGACAGGACGGCAATGTCAACCGGAGATCCCTCATCCTGAAGTCCCGAAAAGCTCACCAGGGCGTTTCCGGCAAAGGTGAAATAGCGCGATGCGGCATCAAACCTCCGGATATCGTGCCGGAGCATTTCCGAGGGCTTCCCGAACACAAAGTCGATCTCCCCGATGCTGAAAATCCGCCCCTCGTTTCCCCGGGGAATGGCGGCATTCCAGAGGGAAATCCGATAATCCTCCGGAAGCCCCTGAACAAAAACCCCCGCCTTTTTTGAAATTGCATCCGTCATGATATCCTCTCCTCAATCCCGGTATCCGGCTCCCCGTTGACCGGCTGACTCCGTAATCCGCATCACGGCTCCTGTTTCTGCCCCGGAAGCTGCTTTTTAAGGGTATTTGCCGCCGCTTCAGCCTTCTCTTTCTCGGCCTCGAGCTGCTCGTTCAGGGATTTTGCGGCTGCCTCGGCCTTTTTCTTTTCGGCTTCAAGCTGTTCGTTGAGAGAATTTGCGGCTGCCTCGGCCTTTTTCTTCTCGGCCTCAAGCTGTTCATTCAGGTTTCTTGCGGCCTCTTCAGTCTTCTTTTTCTCTGCCCCGATCTGTTCATTCAGGGCTTTTGCCGATTCTTCGGCCTTTCGTTTTTCGGCCTCAATGGTGTCCTTAAGAGCTCCGGCCGCCCCGGAATCATCCGTGAGAGTATTGCCGGGCTTTGCAGGAGCCCCGGCACTGTCCGGACTCTTTTTAAGATCCGCCGGACCGGCACTCTGCGGCTTTTTAACCGGAGTGTCGTTCTTCCCATGGGACACTGCTACCGGGGAACTGTACTGAATATCCGGCAATTCGTTCTGTCCGTCTCCATCAACGGAGTCAGAATCACCGCATCCCCAGAGAGCCACCCCCGAAACTGCCATTACAATTACCGCTGCCAGACTTTTTCTGTCCATAAGGCAAATTCTCCGCAAAAATAAGTTTTTTTTCTGTTATCCCCTGCTGAAAAGCATCAGTTTCCGGCGGAAACGTTCATAAGACGCTTTTTCTCTCCGCTCCGGGCTCCATCCTTCTTCCCGGACTCCGCCTTTGCGGCTTCCTCCAGAAGCTCCTTTTCCGCATCCTCCGGAGATCCGTCCGTGGCCAGCACCACGCCGGTAACAGGCGTGTCTCCGTTTCCGGCCGGCGGCGGAGCCCCCTCATCCTCCCGGTCAGGTGCAGACTCCGGAGACTGATCCCCGCCCCCCTCGCCGGCATCAGACCGGGGCTCATTCTGAGCTGTGCGTTCAGTTTCCAGTTCCGTCTCCGGAGAGCCGGAAGCAGGATCTGAAGATTCCGGCGGCACCATCACCCGGTGGCTTTCAACATCCCCGTCCCGGGGCTTCACATCGCGGCAGCTGGCCAGAGCCGCCTGATAGGCCTGACGATAACCCTGAAGGGGGAGCTGGTAGGTCCATTCCCGGGCCCCCTGATTAAATCTGATTATCACGCTTTTCCGGTCGGTGGTGTCCAGATCCGCCAGAAGCGTCAGAATCACATCCGAAATACCGTTATAGCCTGTGGGGAGAAACACATAATCACCGTGCCGGACCAGCCCCGGAAGCCGATAGCCACCCCGGTAGTTCCCGGTTTTGGGATCCCGTTCCAGATCCCGGAAGTTGTAGGCAAAGGTTACCGCCGCCGGGGTATCCGGATTCATGATGTCGGTGGTCATGGCCGGAAGCCGGAATGAAAACGCGGGGAGCGGCCAGGAATTCCGGCAGCCCACGCTCATCTCAAAGGTGTCCAGAAACCCCTTGTCGAGATAGGTTGCCTCGGTGATGAGCGGATTCCCGTCCAGCACCGTGGAATGTGCCACGTCCGTACGCCAGCCGGCGGCAGCGGCATTTTCGGGACAAAGGAGAGCCATAAAAGACAGCAAAAGAAACCCCGGGGAAAGCAGTTCCCCGATACGGGGAATTCTCCCTTCCGTTTCGCTTCTGCATGCTTTCATGCCCTCAGGTGCCATGTTCACAAAAGATGCCTCTCTGCCATAACGTCCCGTTTTTTTATCTCCCGCGGGGAGCCTTTCTGTCGCAGTGAGCATTCACGCTTTTGGAAAGCTCAGATACAAAGCCGGCCTGAAACCGATCCTTCGGAAGATACTCGTCAGTAATCATAAAGCCGCACCCGTCATGCTCGAATCCCGTTTCCGAAAGAATCGGAAGGCCGTTCTCCACATGATAGTAAAGCTCCTGGGTGAAACTGGTATCAATAAGAACACCCAGGGGACGCGTCTGGTAATAATGGGTATATCTGATGCTGAAGCCCCCTTCCTCGGGCTGCTGCATATACGGGTGGTCCGAAATTTCATACCTGACGGTTACCGGTTCCTCCAGGAGATTCCGGATAATTACGGTTTCATTGCCGGTAAATTCCAGCTCGAGGTTCGGGTTATTCGGTTCCGGGGAGGCACTGATCCAGGTACCTGAAAGCCGGGCATCACAGTTGCCGGCAAAACAGCCCGAAGAGAGAAAGGAACCGAACATCATGGCGCATGCCGACAGCAGTTTATTCACCGGGTTCTCCTTATTTGCGGTCCGGAGGCGTTTACGGGAAGCCGCCGGAAAAGAAGCTGAAACAAATACGGATATTGCGGGTGCAAGGCGTGACAATACCGGCGTCTGGGAAGAAACGTCCTGAAAAAAGGCTCCCCCCGTCCCTCTGTTCCGCCCGTCCCGCACAGGACGCTAATCAATCTCCGAAATTATAAGTCCGGAGCGCAACAAAACCGGGTAAACATCCCAGAAAATCTCCCGAAAATGCGAACTTAACGCAATTCCCGGACGGGAAGAGCGATAACCGAATGGCACTTTGCCGCAAAGGGGATTTGACAATATGACAGCTTCAGGATAATTCCCGGAAAGTATTTCTTTCGCTCTGCTGCAGAGCTGTGTTGATCCAGCTTTAAAACGATCGCTGCCCTCCCAGACAGCACCATAGTAGCTATACTGCATAGCCCGTAACGGCTGATAAGTAATGAAGGATGTCTGACATCTCTTTCCTGCCCGGAGACAATGGTTTAAACCATAATATAGCGGTTATAGCACATCTTTAAAGAATACTATCCTATAAATTCACACATGACAAAATAAATTTATAGAAATTTAACACAATCACTTGAGTCTTCTCAATAACTGTCAACATTAAAGATTGGTTACCAAACAACAAAAAGAACACAAAAACTATAAAGCAGTTGAATTTTGATGTCGTTTAAGTTATCATTGAAGGACAAAAGAGGTGACATAATGTACAAAATCCAAATATACAAAGATGAAAAAGGAAATGAACCAGTAACAGAAT
Source organism: uncultured Ruminobacter sp. (assembly GCA_902776415.1). Classification (GTDB taxonomy): domain Bacteria; phylum Pseudomonadota; class Gammaproteobacteria; order Enterobacterales; family Succinivibrionaceae; genus Succinimonas. Next base: position 1,345 of record CACYPY010000016.1, on the reverse strand, counting down.
ATCTAAACGAATTATCGAAGAGCAACAGCAAAGATTCACGAATTAAATTAAGAAAAATTCTTGAATACATTAAAGTGCTAAAAAATGACGGATTGGCTTGCGGACAGCCTTACATAAAGCACATTGACGGAAAAATCTGGGAACTTCGGCCTCTTCGGGATCGTATTTTTTTGTGGCCTGGCATAACAACAGTTTCGTTTTGTTGCATTCATTCACGAAAGATACTCAAAAAACACCAAAACGAGAAATTGAAAAAGCAAAGAAAGAATTTGATTACTTAATTTCTTCGGAGGATGATTATGAATAGAGCTATTGGCAGAGACTGGGAAGATATTGAAAGGGAAATCTTTACCCCTGAAGAAATTGCTGAAGCAGAACTTAAAGCATCTATTATCAGCGAACTTATCAAAGCGAGAAATGAAAGAAAATTAAGCCAGAGAGATCTGGAAAAACTCAGCGGTGTTTCTCAGGCCGTTATAGCCAGAATGGAAAAGGGAAACACAAAAACACAATTTGATACAGTTGTTAAATTACTCAAAGCTCTTGGCAAAACCCTTGTTGTAGCCCCCCTTAATTCTTAATCTGATCAGATGAAGATGCTACGCCCGATCCATTCCGGGAGATGAAAACGGGGCGATATTGTCGTTTTTTGAAATCTCAGAGGTTAAGAAGCCAAAATTTTTCCTGCCAGAGGGAAGAGTTTTCGGGGCGGACAGGCATGGGCCGGGGTTGACATGATGCCAGTCCCGGGGGAAGAGACAAGAAATTAAAAGCCCCCGAAATCCTGCGATAACATTGAAAAAATCGCGATCAGAGAAATTCTGATGACGAATTTGGGGATGATCAGGACGGGACGCAGGAAAAGCGTCTTCCGGAAAGCTCACGGGGAGCAGAGATAAACTCGAATCTAAATGCGGCGGGGTTTTTAGTGTTGTTGCCGACACAACACTGCGATTATAGCCTGACAGGGGATTTTTGCAATTTTTATGTTTCTGTCAGGAAAAATACGGTCATCCTGAGACATCCTCTTTCCGTGAACATTCGCTATTCTGCCGTTTTGTCCGGCTGGCTACCTTCCATGACCTCGCAGGTCTTTTTAAACCTAAATAGCCCCCCATAATGTACAGTATGGGCACAAATCCTTATTTTTCTTGTATTCTCATTTTCCCCCTTTTCAGCAATATTTCCTAAAAAAGCCCACAAACCTTTACAAAGTCTTTGTTTTTACTAATAATATATATAAATGTAGAGTTTAGAGGTAATGCATGATATACCCAAATATCAGAGTGCCAATTCCTGACATGGGCGGCTACACTTTTAGCCGTGGTGATGTCAGTTACGTTTA
>CACYPY010000015.1 GCA_902776415.1 uncultured Ruminobacter sp. | reverse complement strand
TTTTAAAAAAATATTTTTCTTCAATAAAAATGTGATAATTCCAAGTGATATTAAAAAAAATAGTGTCGCCGCTACTCCTAAAATTCCAAGTCGTGTTGATGAACATATAGTACAAAAAAACATAACAAAAATCAAAAATATCCATTTATAATCGAAAATTGGAATCTTTTTTACTAAATACGTTGCACATGTTATCGATGTTATGATGGTTGCCAAACCTGCGTAGAAATTACAATTGGATGTTAATCCATATATGCATTTTAACTGTTCATGCATTTCTTTGTTATTGTAGCTATCATCAGATATTCTCAAACCAAATAGTTGAAAAACTCCAAAGAAATTATGAATTATTCCAATAACAATAAATGTAAGTATTACGAATTTGACGTCTTTTGACATCTCAATTTTTGTTGAGGCGTAGAACAAAAAGAAGTATGCGTAATAATGAAAAACTTCCTCAATATGGCCGGTTATTATAAAAAAGGGAATTGGTTGTGTAGGCTTTGAAAAAGCGACAGATATCCCTGCAAAGAATATTAGAAGTAGGTATACAATTGTTAGAAAATCAAATTTTTTATTAATAAATATATTTAGTATAAAAATTCCAATACCCGCAAATCCAAGAAATGTAAGGTATGACCGTTCGAAAACAAATGGAACATTATAAATAAGTTCGCCAAAAAGTTCTGAAAGTGGTATAAACAGCATTGATACAACAACTAATGTTGTATTAAACTCCGAAGAATTTATTATTCTACCTATTCTATTACTCAGTTCCATACAATCAATTATATTCATGTCTTATAATTTGTTATATTAACTCACCCATTAATTCCAAATGCTGCGAAAATAAAGGGGTAGACCAAAATTTGATGTTGTTACGGTAAATGCGTATGATTTTTAAGATGTTTCTAACTTCTTAGAAAAATTATAAACTCGATATACCATTCATTAATATTTTTTCCGTAAAGCATTCCAACAAAACCTGCTAATGCAATGTATGGACCAAATGGTATTGGTTTACTTTTGCCATTATTTGTTTTAGCCATGGTCATAAAACCAACAATTGCACCTACTAAGGCTGAACCAATTATTACTATTCCAAGCATTTTGTATCCTAGCCAAGCCCCTAAACATGCTGTTAGTTTGAAATCCCCATAACCCATACCATCTTTCCCGGTACATAGCTTAAATCCCCAGTAAAAGCACCAGAGGATCAGGTATCCTGAAACAGCTCCGATAACTGCACTGCTAAGATCTGTGTACGTTCCGAAAATATTAAAGAGAAGTCCAATCCAAATTAGCGGAAGGACTATTTCATCTGGGATCAGCATTTTATCAAAATCAATCCCCGTGATAGCAATGAGACACCAGGTAAGGAGTACTGCTCCCAGTGCTGAAATTGACGGCCCGAAGTGATATGCTGCAAAGAATGTCATAATTGCAGTAAAGCCTTCAACGAGAGGGTATCGTACTGATATGGGAAGCCCGCATTTATGGCATTTACCACGGAGAATCAGATAACTCAGAATTGGAATGTTTTCCCATGCTGAAATTTTATGATTGCATTTGGGGCAGTGAGAGGCAGGCACCATCAGATTGAACTTTTCTTTTTTTGGTTGTTCTGATTCCGGATGAAAATAATCCTGATATTCTTCTTCAAAATTCCTTTCCATCATTATAGGAAGTCTGTAAATAACCACATTTAGAAAGCTTCCCACCATGAGTCCTACTGTTGTTATGCATACGTAGAAGAACCAAGGGTTTTGTTCCATTATATGTATGATGTCTGTGAAAAAATTCATGATTGTGATCTTAAGGATTAATCAAAAAAAGCTCTGCCCAACGGCAGAGCCTGAACTTCTTTATAACACTGTTACTTAATAACGCTACCCATGGTGAAGATCGGGAGGTACATGGCGATAACGAGGCCACCGATTACTACGCCGAGGAATACCATGATTACCGGCTCCAGCATTGAGGAGAGACCGTCTACTGCATCGTCAACTTCTGCCTGGTAGATGCTGGCAATCTTGTTAAGCATGCTGTCCAGAGAACCAGCTTCTTCACCGATCATTACCATTTGGTTCAGCATAGCCGGGAAGACCTGAGTTGCTTTCATGGCAGTGTTAAGCTGCATACCGCCCATTACGTCGCTTCTTACATCGTCGATGGCCTGAGAGTATTTTGCATTGCCGGCGGCACCCTTTGCGGAAAGGAGAGCGTCTACCAAAGGAATACCGGCAGCGAAGGTCGTCGCGAGAGTTGATGCAAAACGAGCAAGACAGCCCTTTTCAATAATGTTTCCGATGGCAGGAATACTCAGAGTAGCAAGGTCAACATTGTCATGGAACTTTTGGCTTCTCTTATATGCCTGGAAGAATGCTACGCCACCGATAATCAGTATCGGAAGGATAACCATCCACCATGCCTGGAGGAATCTGGAACAGTTAACAACAAACTGTGTGAATGCCGGAAGTTCAGCACCGAACCCTTTAAACATGTCTTCAAACTGCGGAACAACGTATACGAGCAAAATACCGGTTACTATTGTCGCAATGATCACAATTACTGTCGGGTACATCAGGGCTTTCTTGATCTTTGATTTCAGGAGCTCGCCTTTTTCTTTGTAGGTGGCCAGCTGGTCGAAGATTTTTTCCATGGCACCTGAGGCTTCTGCTGCCTGAACGAGGTCGCAATACAGTTTGTCGAAGTAATATGGGAATTTTCTCAGTGCCTGATTGAAAGGGGTACCTGACGAAACGTCTTCGCACATCTTTGCCAGCATTTTTCTCATGGCAACCTTGTCATGGCTCTGCGCCAGGAGTTCAATGGACTGTACCAAAGGAACACCTGCCGAAAGCATGGTGGCAATCTGACGGGTCAAAGTGGCTATATCCATGGGCTTGATCTTAGGACCGTCTCCCAGAAGATTCTTCTGTTCCTTGACCTCTGTTACTTGAATGCTTTGTTTACGAAGGTCTGCCTTAACCAGTTCAATACTGCGGGCACAGACAGTACCCTTGATCACCTTTCCCCGACGGTTCTGACCAACCCACTTATAGTTAACAAAATCTTTGCTTTTAACTGCCATACTGTTTCATTCCTTTGATTTTTTAGGCCGAGGTTACCCGGAATACTTCCGATAAACTCGTAACCCCCTGTGCAACTTTTTTAAGACCGGATTTTCTGAGAGGAACCATTCCTTCCTTTTCGGCTTCCTGGGCGATCTGAATGGAATTGGCCCCTTCCATAATAAGCTGTGCCAGATTTTCGGACATCTTGAAGATTTCATAAATGCCTACACGTCCCTTGTAACCGCCTGAGCAGGCGTCACATCCCTGGGGATTCGGCTTGAAAATTTTCAGGCCGTTGGAAATTTCTTCCTGAGTATAACCGATCTTCAGAAGCTGTGCCTCCGGTACACTGTCCGGAATTTTACATTTCTCACATAATCTTCGGGCCAGACGCTGTGCCATGATTATGGTTACGGTGGCTGCAATGTTAAACCCGGCTACGCCCATGTTGATGAGTCGGGTCAGGGTTTCCGGTGCGGAGTTGGTGTGCAGTGTTGACAATACCAGGTGTCCGGTTTCCGCAGCCTTGATGGCAACTTCTGCTGTTTCCAGGTCTCGAATCTCACCCACCATGATTACGTCCGGGTCCTGACGAAGGAAGGCTCTCAGGGCACTGGCGAAGTTCAGGCCTGCCTTGTTGTTCATCTGTACCTGGTTGATTCCTTCAAGGTTAATTTCTACCGGGTCTTCCGCTGTGGAAATGTTCGTTTCCACAGTGTTCAGGATGCTGAGTCCGGTATAAAGAGACACGGTCTTTCCGGAACCGGTGGGGCCGGTTACCAGAATAAGTCCCTGCGGTTTTGCCAGAGCCTCCAGATACTTTTCTTTTTGTTCGTCCTCAAAGCCCAGCTTTTCAATATCGAGCTTGGCTGCCGAGGAGTCCAGAATACGCATTACGATCTTTTCACCCCAAAGGGTAGGGAGGGTGTTAACACGCATGTCCATACTCTTGGTGGGGGATATTTTAAGCTTGATACGTCCGTCCTGGGGAACACGTCGTTCTGCAATGTCCAAATGGGACATTACCTTGATACGGGCTGAAATCTTTGAAGCCAAAGAAACCGGAGCTGTGGCAACCTCGTGGAGAATTCCGTCGATACGGAATCTCACGCGGTATTTCTTTTCATAGGGTTCGAAGTGCAAGTCCGAAGCTCCCTTCTTGATGGAGTCCAGAAGAAGCTTGTTAACAAATTTTACCACCGGAGCCTCGTCGCCTTCTTCAGTAGGGTCGTTTGCAACGTTGGCATCAACATCTTCGGTTTCCAGATCCGCCAGATCGCCTTCAGAAAGACCGACATCAAGTTCGTCCAAGGCGTTGGAAAAGAGTTTTCCGATGGCCTTCTGAAGCTTTAACTCGTCCACCAGAAGGGTATCGGTATGCATGGCGTAGGTAAAGCCAAAATCATCAAGAGCCTGTACGTTGGTGGGGTCCGACATGGCGAGATACAGAGTCTTGTTCTGTACGAATACCGGAAGGGCATGATTTTTGACGATGAGCTTTTCGTTCAGATATTTGTCACCGATTTCGGTAACGTCAATCTGATCCAAATCAAGGTAAGGATACCCGTATTCGCGTTCCAGAATCTTTCTCAGATCCTCGGAGCTTACAATCTTGTTGGTAACAACATAGGTGACTATCGGCATGCCTTCTTTTGTGGCATTGTCCTCAATTTCCCGTCCCTTGTCTGACGTTATCAGATGCGCATTGACCAGGGAATAGACTAATCCCGAAGATCTTGCCATTTAGGATTCTCCTGTTAAACGTTAACTCAGTTTATCTACACGATTTTATAGTAAAGAACTTTTTAATTTAGTGAAAGCATTCAAACTTTACTTAATTGCAGTAACTAATCATGGCCGAAATGCCCCTTTTTTGTTCATTTTGAGTTAGTGGTTCTGCTGATATCCCGAAAAATGATTATGAGTGTTACCTATTCCTCTGTAACCTGATCTCCAGGGTGAATAAAAGCTCTGGGGTGAGCGCTTTTGTATTTGGCAATAAGGCTTTTATGGAGGGTCTGGGTGTAGATATCAGTGGTTTTCAGCGATGAATGTCCCAACATCTCCTGTATTGATTTCAGGTCTGCTCCGTTTTCCAGGAGGTGCGACGCGAAAGAATGTCTTAGAACGTGTGCCGAGATGTGGGGGAGGTGGTTTTCCTCGGCATGTTTCTGAATGATTTTATAGAGATACATTCTGGTAAAGGGCTTTCCGGTTTTCAGGTTGGTAAATACAAAGTCAGTGATTTTCCCGGCTCTGGTACGGGTTTCCCGGATGTATTTTTCTAGAAGTTCCAGTGCATTTTCGGAAAACGGGATAACCCGGTTTTTGTTTCCCTTTCCTACTATGTTCAGGGTACGGTCTGTAAAGTTGATATTCTTGTATTGGAGATTGAGAAGCTCTGAAGATCTGAGTCCTGAAGCATAGAGTACTGTAAGCATTGTTTTTTCCCGAAGATCATCGTAGGAATCCTCCGAGGGTGAGTTTATCAGGGTAAGAACGGTTTCCTCGGTTTTGAAGGTCGGAAGACGCTTTTCCAGTTTTGGTGAAGCGTAGTTCTCCATGGGATTGTCATTTCGAAGCTTTTCAATAATCTCGAATTTTATCAGAGATCTTATGCTGGACAGGATCAGTGTTACAGTTCGGGATTTAAGTTCCTTCTGTCCGAACTTTACGAATCTGTCATGAAGGTCTTTCTCAGGTACGGTTTTTTGTTTGAATCTTATGAAGCTGTGCACATCATTTGATGAGAACTCTGTAAATCCGATTCCTCTCTTGTTCAGGAAGCAAAAAAATTCCTTTAAGTAGCCGGTATAGGTGCTGCAAGTGGATTCGGAAAGATTCTTTTCTCCGGAGATGTAGTCGAGGTATTTTTCAGTAAGTTCTTCTGCAGTCATTTGGATAATCGATGATGTTATGGAAAATGCTTCGTATCGGAATTGTTGTGGTCGGAGACAAAAAACCCCTGCCGTGCAGGGGTTCCCTTTACATAAAGGTTTGCGAATTATTCGCCATGCTTCTTAACATAGGTTACAGGAGCTTCGCCGGTAACATCAATGTAGAAGTCATAAATGCCGTTTTCAGGAGGAGTGAACTTAACTTCTTCGAAAATGGACTTCGGGTTGAGAACTACCGGATCACCGCCAAATTCATAAATACCAGGCTGATCCTTGTAGCCGAAGTTGGTGCCGGCAGTCCAGTTGGAATCTGCAAACTTAAACTTGTACGGAGCCCAGTCAACATTGAGTTCTGCTGAAGCCATGTAAACCTTGTCAGAAACCTTCTGAACCTTGTACTGACTGCCAACAGCCCAGTCGTTCATTTCACCGCGGAGGTAAATCTGAGTACCGAATACATCAGCACCGCCGTCGCTGCCGCCGGAGCTGGAACCACCTTCAGATGAACAGCCGGTGAGGCCGATTACACCTGCCAATACTGCACTTAAAAGAATCTTATTAAACATTATCTTTCTGAATCCCTAGTTAGATAAAAGGATAGTCTGAGTATATCCTTAAGGAATTGAGATAAAAGTGTATAAGTTCACAAAATCCGTAAATGATGCCGCTTTTTCTGAAAATGACGGGTTGCTGAGAGACTGCATGAAAGTGTTTTACTTGGAATCTGAGGATTGACGGTGATGGGGATTGGTGAAGCAGTATTGGTGATGGTCCTTTTTTAGGGAATGATATTTGTTGTCCTTGGGTGATTTGAAAAAAGTCGCCCCGAAACAGCAGTGAAGCCGGAGTTTCGGGGCGACGCATACTGGAGATAACGGAATTCCGGTATTCGTGTTTTCAGCCTTTACTTTTTCTGCTCAAGACGGTGTTCAAGATAATGGATGTTGAAACCGCCCTTGTTGAAGGTTTCGTCCTCCATAAGTTCCGCAAGGAGCGGAATATTGGTCTTGATGCCGTCAATAATAAGCTCGTTGAGAGCCTGTCTCATGCGGGCAATGGCCAGTGCTCTGTTATCATTGCAGGCAATGAGTTTTCCGATCATTGAGTCATAGTAGGGCGGAACCGAATAGCTCTCATAGATATGTGAATCCCATCTGATTCCCGGTCCTCCCGGAGTGTGGAGACGGGTAATCTTTCCAGGGGAAGGGATAAAGGTCGCCGGATCTTCGGCATTGATACGGCACTCGATGGCATGGCCCTTGATTTTCACGTCCGACTGTTTGAAGGTAAGGAAATTTCCTCCGGCAATTTTTATCTGTTCCTTGACGATGTCAATGCCGGTAACCTGCTCGGTGATGGGATGCTCCACCTGAACCCGGGTGTTAACCTCGATAAAGAAGAATTTGCCGTTTTCATAAAGGAATTCAAAGGTGCCGGCACCCCGGTATCCGGTCTCAATACAGGCCCTGACACAACGGTCTCCGATATCCTTTCGCTGTTTTTCGGTAATGCCCGGTGCCGGAGCTTCTTCGATAACCTTCTGGTTCTTGCGCTGCATGGAACAGTCACGTTCGCCAAGGCACACGGCATGTCCCTGACCGTCAGAAAGAAGCTGAAACTCAATATGTCTGGGGTTTTCCAGAAATTTTTCCATAAACACATTGGGATTATTGAAGAAGGAATCAGCTTCCCGCTTGGTCAGAGCAATGGCATCAATAAGATCCTCTTCTTTTCGCACCACTCTCATGCCGCGACCGCCACCGCCTCCTGCTGACTTGATAATCACCGGATAACCAAGCTTTTTGGCGATCCTGCGGTTTTCGTCATCATCGTCTGTAAGCACACCGGAGCCCGGAACGCAAGGTACCCCTGCGGATTCCATGGCTTCAATTGCTGAAACCTTGTCTCCCATAAGGCGGATTGTTTCAGGTCGGGGACCGATAAAGGTAAAACCGGATTTTTCAACTCTTTCCGCAAAATCGGCGCTTTCCGAAAGAAAACCGTAGCCGGGGTGAATGGCATTTGCACCGGTTACTTCCGCCGCGGCGATAAGGGATGGAATGTTCAGATATGATTCCTTGGCAGAGGCGGGGCCGATGCAGACAGCTTCATCAGCCAGCTTGACATGCTTGAGATCCCTGTCGGCCGTGGAATACACTGCAACGGTCTTAATTCCCATTTCCTTGCATGCTCTGAGGATGCGCAGCGCAATTTCGCCCCTGTTAGCAATTAAAACTTTCTCTATTTTTGCCATCTGAACAATCCCCGGTTATTCAATAACAAACAGAGGCTGATCAAATTCAACTGCTGCCCCGTTTTCAACAAGGATCTTTTTGATGACGCCTGACTTGTCAGCGGCAATCTGGTTCATCATTTTCATGGCTTCAATGATGCAGACGATGTCGCCTTCCTTAACGGTGCTGCCTTCCTCGGTAAATGCCTTGGCTTCGGGATTTGCTGAACGGTAGAAGGTGCCAACCATCGGGGATTTCATGATATGACCGGTTTCCTGAGGTGCTGCCGGGGCCGGCTGCGGTGCTGCGGGGGCTGCCGGAGCAGGCTGAGCGGCCATGGAGGGAGTCATGGGAGCATGGGCCGGGATCTGAACAGGCTGAACCTGAACAGGAATCTGAGTGGCAGAATGTCTGGTTATTTTGATCTCTTCCTCTCCTTCCTTGAGAGAAAGCTCTGCAATATCTGACTCGGAAACAATTTTGAGTAAACGAGAAATTTTGTTGATGTCTATTTGCATAATGTTCTTCTTACGTTAAGTTAAAGTTAATTCAGGATCCTGGCTATGGCTTCGTGAAGGGCGTAATCATATCCCCTTGTTCCAAAGCCGCATATTACACCCTGGGCCTTGTCGGAAAGGAAAGAATGATGACGGAATTCTTCACGGGAATGGACGTTCGAGATATGAATTTCAAAGAAAGGTATGTTAACTGCCAGAAGGGCGTCACGTATCGCAACAGATGTGTGGGTAAAAGCTGCCGGGTTAATGAGGATAAAGTCATATTTGCCCATGGCGTCATGAATGCGGTTTATCAGTTCAAACTCCGCATTTGACTGAAACACGTCCAGTGCGACCTGGTGCTTATCAGCTATTTTCCTTAATCTTGCTTCGATATCTGAAAGACTGTCCGAACCGTAAATGCCAGGTTCACGAATGCCGAGCATATTCAGATTTGGTCCGTTAAGAACCAGAATACGGTGGCTCATGCATATACTCCCGTAGAGACTGCAAAAACCGGCACTGACAGACAGTAATCTGGCTGGCGGCTTGCAGCAGTGTTCGCGTTTTCGCGTTAAGAGGACATCACCAGCCGGAATACCCACAAACAGATGATGAGTACTCAGCAGGATACCGAAAATTATCGTCTGATAATCGCGGTCTGAGTATTCTACCCTAAAATGGGCGATTTTGTTTCATTTTTAGCTGAAAACTGGGCTTTTTGGCCCAAAAATCGGGCAAAAACCACAATTTTTGAGCAAAAAACAATGGTAACGAACCATGCGGCATCTCATATTTTTCGGGGGAAGTTTTTAGAACTTTTTCTATGAATTGTTAACTAAAGCAAGTAAAATACACCTGATTTTTTGTTATATGCCGGAAGGCTGTCGTTAGTAACGATTATTGGAGATATAAATGCTTAATCCAGCAAAAAGTATCGCAGAATACGATAAAGAGCTTTGGGATGCCATCAGCGGTGAAAACCTTCGTCAGGAAGAGCATATTGAGCTTATTGCTTCTGAGAATTATGTCAGCAAGATTGTAATGGAGGCTCAGGGCTCTCAGCTTACCAACAAGTATGCCGAAGGCTATCCCGGAAAGCGCTACTACGGCGGTTGCGATTTTGTAGATAAGGTTGAGGCTCTTGCCATTGAGAGAGCCAAGAAGCTCTTTGGTGCTGATTATGCCAACGTTCAGCCTCATTCAGGTTCTCAGGCCAACAGTGCCGTGTATATGGCTTTGGTTAAGCCCGGCGATACCATTATGGGAATGAGCCTTGCGCACGGCGGTCATCTTACCCACGGTGCCAAGGTGAGCTTTTCCGGCAAGATTTACAACTCCGTACAGTACGGCGTTAACGATCAGGGCGAAATTGATTATGATGACGTGCTGGCAAAAGCAAAGGAATGTCAGCCCAAGATGGTTGTTGCCGGCTTTTCCGCATACAGCGGAATCGTTGACTGGAAGAAGATGCGTGAAATTGCCGATGCGGTAGGTGCCTATCTTTTTGTTGATATGGCTCATGTTGCCGGTCTGGTAGCCGCAGGGCTCTATCCTTCTCCGCTGCCGTATGCTCACGTGGTTACCACTACCACTCACAAGACTCTGGGAGGTCCGAGAGGCGGCATTATTCTTTCCTCCTGCGGCGATGAGGAGATTTACAAGAAGCTTAATTCCGCAATTTTTCCGGCTACCCAGGGCGGTCCTCTGATGCATGTGATTGCCGCCAAGGCCGTTGCTTTCAAGGAAGCCATGGAGCCGTGGTTCAAGGAATATCAGAAGCAGATTCTGGTTAATGCCCAGGCAATGGCCGGTGTGTTTATGTCCCGTGGTTACAAGGTTGTTTCCGGCGGTACCCATGACCATCTGTTCCTTCTTGATCTCATTGAAAAGCCTTTTTCCGGAAAGGACGCCGAAGAAGCTCTTGGCCGTGCCAATATCACTGTGAACAAGAATTCCGTTCCCAATGATCCGAGAAAGCCCTTTGTAACTTCCGGTCTGAGAATCGGTTCTCCTGCTGCCACAAGACGCGGTTTCGGAGAGGCTGAATTTGTCAGTCTTGCCGGCTGGATGTGCGATGTTCTTGACAGCATCGGTACTGACAAGGCCGCTGATACCGAAGCTCAGGTAAAGGCAAAGGTTCTTGATCTCTGCAAGAAGTTCCCGGTTTACCAGAAGGCTTAACAGCACAGTTTTGGTTTGGCTTTTGTTGCAAGGAACCGTTGTTTATCGAGGCGGTTCCTTTTCTTTTTTTAGATATTTGCTGCACCTGTTTTCAAAAAAGCTTCATTGTTCTTAGACACGGAAGACGGAATTGATTCGATGCTTTGCTGCAGGTTCCGCAATGCCTATACCTCATGGAGAATGTTTTGAAACCATTTGATGTGATAGTATATTGGTTCCCGTGGCCTTCCTGATTTTAGAACAGGTGTTTTGTTGTTGGTTGACAGGTGTTTTTATGCGTTGTCCGTTTTGTGATGCTGCTGATACCAGGGTTGTGGATACCCGAACTATTAATAATGGGGCGGAAATAAGAAGGCGCAGGGAATGCATTTCATGCCATCAGCGTTTTTCGACACTGGAGGAGGCTGATATCCGAATGCCGTTGATTGTAAAGGCTGACGGTACCAGAGAACCCTTTGATGAAAATAAGATCAGAGTTGGTATGCTGAGAGCTCTTGAAAAGCGTCCGGTAGGAGTTGACAGTCTTGATCGGGCGGTTAATGCCATCAAGGCCCGTCTCAGAGCTTCCGGAGAACGGGAGGTAAGATCCCGGGTGCTGGGTGGTTATGTGATGGATGAACTCTACAGGCTGGATTCGGTGGCCTACATTCGTTTTGCCTCGGTTTATCTGAGCTTCACTACGATTCAGGATTTCAGTAATGCCATTGAGGCTATGGAAAAGAACAATAAGACGGAATCATGACATGGCTTTACTGACTTAATTTTGGAGCACAAACTGAAAAATAATTGCCCGGAAAAGCGCTGTTTGGGATGTTTTTTATCGATTTGAGGGACTGTATGTCTGAGACTGCCGGATTTTCAGAACAGGATTGCATGTTTATGAAGCGTGCTCTTAAGCTTGCGGAAAGAGGCCTTTACACCACTCTCCCCAATCCCGCTGTCGGCTGTGTTATTGTCCGGGACAGCGAGGTTATCGGAGAAGGGTGGCATCATCGTGCCGGAGAACCTCATGCTGAGGTGATGGCTTTGAGAGATGCCGGGGAAAGACAAAAGGAAGTAAGAGGTGCTACCGCCTACGTCACTCTTGAGCCCTGTTCCCATTTTGGCAGAACTCCTCCGTGTGCTCTGGGACTGGTAAATGCCGGAATATCCCGGGTGGTGGCGGCCATGAAGGATCCTAATCCTCTGGTCAGTGGTCGCGGTTTTAAAATTCTGGAGGATGCCGGGGTTTCGGTATCCTGCGGGCTTTATGAAAACGAGGCCAGGGAGCTTAACCGAGCCTTTTTTCATTCAATTGTCACGGGAATGCCATATGTTACGGTGAAATACGGCATGAGTATTGATGCCAGGGTGGCACTTTCCAACGGTGAGAGCAAATGGATTACTTCAGAGGCATCCCGGCATGATGTTCAGAGAATGCGGGCCCGGCATCAGGTTGTTCTTACCTCGGCAAACACCGTGGTGAAGGACGACCCTTCTCTGAACGTGAGATGGCAGGAGCTTCCTTTTGAAGTGAGAGAACTGTTCCCCGCCGATCCCGGTTTTTTGCCGCTCCGGATCATTGTTGACGCCAAAAGCGTTATTACATTTAATGAGAAGATTTTCCGGTGTCCGGGGCCGGTCATGGTGGCTCGAATCGGAGATTCTGACATTGTCAGGGCGGAAAAAATTTCTGACAGCATTACGGTTTTAAAGGTGCCTGCTACTTTGGATGATCCTTCCCACATCAGCTTCCGGAAGTTGTTTAAGTACCTGAATGCCATTAACATCCGCAACGTGATGATTGAAGCCGGACGTGGTTTGGTTTCCGATATTGTCCGACACGGTTTGGCACACGAAATCGTGTTTTATATTGCACCGAAAATTATGGGGGCGGACGCTGTGTCTGCTTTTGATGCTCTGGGGCTTTCTTCAATGAAGGATGTTCCGGAGCTTTCTGTCAGCGAAGTGTCGCGGTGCGGGGAGGATGTAAGAATTACCTGCCGTTTTAAGGAGATATCATGTTTACAGGAATAGTTGAAGCTGTGGGAACTATAAGCTCCTTCCGCAAAAACGGAAACGGCGCGGTGATGACGGTTCATGCCCCGGGGCTGGACTTTTCAGATGTCAGAATCGGTGATTCCATTGCCTGTAACGGGGTTTGCGTTACTGTAACATCATTTGCGAATGATACTTTCTCAGCCGATCTTTCTCTGGAAACTCTGTTGTGTACCAGCTTTAAACAGGCGGCCCCGGGAAAAATGATTAATCTTGAAAAGGCTATGTCGGTTTCAGGAAGAATGGGGGGGCATATAGTTCAGGGGCATGTGGATGCTACCGGTAAAATACTGTCGATAACCGCCGGTGATGTGAAAGAGGTGTGGATAACTCTCAGTGAGGATATTGCCAGGTATGTTGTCCACAAGGGTTCGGTGACTGTTGACGGGATAAGTCTGACAGTGAATGAGGTGCTTCAGGATCGCTTCAGACTAACGCTTATTCCTCATACCGGTTCTGTTACGACGGTTTCTTCCTGGGCTCCGGGAATGACTGTAAATATTGAAGCTGATATCCTTGGCCGTTATGTGGAAAGACTGCTTTTCTTTAGGGATCGTGTTTCCGAGTCTTCTAAAAAAGTCAGTAGTTCAGTAAAAACTGCCATTACCGAGGAATTTCTTCTTGGTAACGGCTTTATGTAAAACATGTGCCAATCCTGGTAATCCCGGTATTGATGCCGTTTTTCCTGTTGTTTTATGAAGCCGTCTCTCTGTTCTCTTCCGGGAAAACTCGGATTGATATGTGTTAAAATAATGTGCGGTGAATGATTTAGGAGCTTGAATATGCAGGTTATTGAAGGTAATTTGGCTGCCCCGGAAGCCAGAGTGGTGATTGTGGTTTCCCGTTTTAACAGTCTGGTTAATGAGCACCTTGTGAGCGGAGCTCTTGATGTACTCACCAGAATCGGTCAGGTTAAGGATGAAAATATCACCCTGGTACGCGTACCCGGTGCTATAGAGATTCCGCTTACCGTAAAGAAGATTGCCAAGGCCAGGAAAGGTAACGTTGATGCCATTATCGCTCTGGGCTCCGTTATTCGCGGAGATACCTATCATTTTGAGGTCGTTGCCAATGAAAGTTCCAAGGGACTGACCCAGGTAATGCTGGAAGAAGAGGTTCCTGTGGCATTCGGAGTGCTCACTACCGATAATCTGGAGCAGGCTGTTCTTCGTGCCGGTTCCAAGGGTGGCAACAAGGGGGCGGAGGCTGCGAATGCCGCCCTTGAAATGATCAATGTGTTGAAACAGATTTAGTTTAAGGGGTTATTGTGAGTCAGGGTCCCAGACATAAGGCAAGACATTTTGCCATGCAGGCGCTCTATCAGTGGAGCATCAATAATGAACTCCCGGAGATAATCGAAGAGGAGTTTCTTGAGGATCAGCCTTTTGGTGATGACACGGACAAGGACTATTTTCATGAACTTTTGACAGGAACGGTTTCGCATCTTAATGAAATAGATGCCGCCTATGCTCCCTATCTTTCAAGAAAGGCTGATGATCTTGATTCCGTTGACCGGGCGATTCTGAGACTGGCTACCTACGAACTTCTTTTTGAGAAAAAGGTTCCTTTTAAGGTGGTAATCAGCGAAGCCATTCTTCTGGCAAAGAAGTTTGCGGCTCAGGACAGTCACAAGTTTGTGAACGGAGTTTTGGACAAGGTGGTGCATGCCATGGTTCCTGCCTCTGACAATGACAAAGAGTAATCCCTGTCTGGAAATGTAAAGGCAAGGACACCTGAATTCTCATTCTGAGTTTTCAGGTGTTTTTTATTTTGCGGCTGTTATTTTTAACTGATTGCAGAGTTCCGAAGTCGGGACTGGAATACCATGAATGAGTTTGAGCTTATACAAAAGCATTTTGCAGGTTGGGATATCCCGGGAGATCAGGTTTCTCTTGGGATTGGGGATGACTGTGCGCTCCTCAGGGTTCCTGAGGGAAGTCATCTGGCGGTATCCACTGATACCTTTTCCGAAGGAGTGCACTTTTTTAAGGGAACATCTCCCGAAGCGCTCGGGTATAAGGCTTTGGCGGTAAATATTTCCGACCTTGCTGCCATGGGGGCGGATCCTTTGGGTTTCACCATGGCTCTGAGCATTCCTGACAGTAATGCTGATTTTTTAAAGGATTTTGCCGCCGGAATGCGAAAGCTTGCTTCCAGATGGCGTATTCCTCTTGTTGGCGGAGATACTGTCAGAGGGCCGTTATCCGTAACCGTAACTGTCCTGGGAGCAGTATCCGAGGAAACGGCTCTGAGACGGGATCGGGCAAAAACCGGGGACAGAATTTTTGTTTCCGGACCATTGGGTGGTGCTGCCTACGGGGTGTGGGCGAGATATCGTAATATCCCGGAAACCCGGGAAACGGCATCATTGTTTTACAGACTTGATTATCCGGAACCCAGACTGGATTTGGTGCCGCTTCTCAGGAGACTGGAATGTCGGACGGCTTTGGATATTTCTGACGGACTTCTCGGGGATCTTTCGCATATTCTCAGGGCATCACGAAAAAGGGCGGTTCTCAGACTGGGGAATATACCCCATCCGGTATTTCCGGAAGGGCTTTTGGAAACGGAAAGGCTTAAGATGATTCTGGCCGGAGGGGATGATTATGAGCTTCTGTTTACCCTGTCTTCTGATAATGCCGCAAAGTATCGAAAACTGAGGCAGGAGAATCCTGAACTGCCGGTGTTATATGAAATCGGGCAAATTGAAGATTATTCTCCTGATGTTTCTGAGATATTCTTTGAGGACATGCCCGTAATTCCTGCGGAACTGACAGGCTTCAGTCATTTTTAAGGTGGCGTCCCCTGGAGGAATCTCTTCGGAGCTTTGTGTGGTCAGGTTCCCCGAACTTTGGCTTATGGCGACTAATAATGAGGCGGCGGAGTCTCTTCGCTTCTCGGGGCAACATTGCTGGTTTCATAGGCTTTGAGCTTGTCTGCCAGATATTTAAGCTGTATCTGCTGCTTTTTTATCAGCTGGCTCTGGGCGTAAAGCTCCTGGCTCAGGCGTTCCAGATTGTATTCCAGATATGCCAGGCGGGCTTCCTTGTCTTCTTCGGTTTCCTGGGAATTCTCTTTCATGGTGGGGCTATTTCCTGATTTAAAAAAAATTGCTTATCAAGTAAAATGCATTCTAACAAAAAGTGCCGGCAGGACTAAGCACTATTGACAGCATTCATAGCTGTGTCAGGTTTCAGATTGCTGCCGGAGAATTACCGCTTATCTTGTTTTATATTTTTAAGGAAATGATTGTGAAGAAGTTTTTTTGTACTATCCTCGCTTCTGCAGTAGCCGTCGGGATTGCTGCTTGCGGGGGTGAGTCAAATGCATCCAGTACTGATAACACCAAGGTTCAGCCGGTTGCCGAAACCAATACGGCCCCTGGCAGCAAATCAGACTACACCTTTGAACAGAAGGTGGCAGTTTCATTCGGAGCCATGGCTGGTGCAAATTTCAAGAAATCCTTTGATGAAATGAAGGATCTTGACGTTAATTTTGACAAGGCTCTTTTTATCAGGAGTTTTACCGCCGCCATTAACGGTGCCGAGCCGGAGTTTTCCGAAAGCGATATGCAGGCTGCTCTGGAAGAGTTTGGCCGTAAGATGCAGACCAGACAGATGGAGAAAATGAAGGCGGAAGCCGAGAAGAATCTGAAGGCCGGTGAAGCTTTCCTTGCTGAGAATGCCAAGAAGGACGGGGTGAAGACCACCGAATCAGGATTGCAGTATAAGATCATTAACCCGGGTGAGGGCGAATCTCCGGTTGCCAAGGATACTGTAAAGGTTAATTATCGTGGCACCTTGATTGATGGCACTGAATTTGACAAGTCTCAGGAGCCTATTGAATTCGGTCTTGACCATGTAATTGCGGGATGGACCGAAGGCCTGCAGCTCCTTAAGAAGGGTGGCAAGGCCGAACTATACATTCCGGCCAAGCTGGCTTATGGCGATCACTCTCCCAGCCCGGCAATTCCGGCAAACTCCGTTCTGGTGTTTGAGGTTGAACTTCTTGATATTAAGAAGGCCCCTGCGGCAAATGAAGCTTCCGCCAAGTAAATAGCTTACGCTTAACCGTATAAGTGAGATAAAACCTCGGATTGTCTGTCCGGGGTTTTTGTTTTCTGGTTCAGTATTTTAGACAATCACTCGGGGTGTCAGAATGATGTGCGAAACACGACATTCCCGCACAAAAGAGAACGGAATTCCTTATTCTCTGACGAATGAAAGGATCCTTTTTCTTTCTTTCATCATTTCTGTTGCTTGTACTGATTTGTTTCAGTCTCCTATCTCCGTAAGAAAATCCGTGGCGTTTTTGTATCCGGTGATTCTTCCGGAGAGCTTTCCGTCTTTGAATATGAGAATGGTGGGAACTCCGGTGACCTCGTATTCGTCCAGAAGCTGGTGTGCCGGAGCTGTTTCATCAGTAATATCCGCAAAGACCGGAGTTGTCTTAAGCAGTGTTTCCCGAACCCTGGGATCCTGAAAGGTTGTTTTTTCATACATGATGCAGGTGCGGCACCAGTCAGCCCGGAAATCCAGAATGACTGTCTGGTTCTTCTTAAGAATTTCATGGAATTCGGCAGGGGTTCTGATTTCTGAAAAGATCTGCGGCCGGGGTTCGGTATCTGTCATCAGCCACCCGGCAAAGGCCAGCACAATTCCTGCCAGTGCGGTCATTCCGGTAAATACCTTTTTATGGGTTTTCGGAAGAGCGTGGGCCAGATAGGCAATCATTGCGGTGACCAGCAGTATGGAAAGTGCGGTCAGAGTTCCTGCTGACAGATATCTTTGAAGGAGTATCAGCGGTACGGAGAGGAGCAGGAATCCGCAGATTACCTTGATAATTACAGTCCAGTTTCCGGTTCTGGGAAGACACTTTTGTCCGAAAAGACCTACGATGAACAGCGGTGTCCCCATACCAAGTGCCATGATATAGAGGTAAAGCCCTCCTTTAATCAGACTGCCGTCCTGCATGATAAACATCAGAGCTCCGGCCAAAGGGGCTGTGGTACAGGGAGAGGCAATCACTGCACTCAGGACACCCATGGCGAACACTCCGGCCAAAGTGCCTCCCTTTTGTTTGTCTGATAACCCCTGAAGCTTCTGCACGATTTTTTCGGGAAGCGGCAGTTCGAACAGTCCGAACATGGAGGCTGCCAGCACTATAAAGATCAGGGAAAGACAGATCAGCATAATGGGGTGCTGAATTACGGCATGGAGCTTGGTGCCGGCGAAGGCAATGCCGAATCCGAGGAGCATATAGGTAAGTGCCATTCCCTGGATGTACAGGAAGGAATACCAGAATGCGGTTACAAAATTCTTTTTGTGGCCCCCGATGATGATTGCGCTCCAAATGGGGTACATGGGGAACATGCAGGGGGTAAGGCTCATCAGAAGTCCCAGAACAAAGAAAATCAGAACACCGGCAATGAATCCGCTGTTTCTTATCTTTTCATAAATTTCAGAGGCATTGTCAGTACCGTAATTGCTGCCGGTGCTTTCGAAAGAAGTGGCATTTTGAACGGAGTCTTTCGGGAGTTCGGAAATGGCAGTGTCCGTATCGGATTGATTCCTGGGAGTCGGGGCGGTGATTTTCCGAATATTAAGGGTGGTGGTTCTCGGAGGATAGCAGAGCCCTTCAGTGCATCCCTGATAGGTTACCAGAAGCTGGGGCAGGGGGGATGTGGATAAAAGCTCCGCTTCAATCTCAACTTTGTTGAAATAAATATGGGACTGCCCCATATATTCATCGTCATGAGGAATGCCTTCGGGGACGGTGACTTTTTTTATCGTGCAGTTTCGGGGTGCCACCTTCAGTTTTTCCTGATAGAGGTAATAGCTGTCAGCAATTTCGAAGATGATTTTTACCCGGTCATTGTCCTGAGTAAGGGAAGGAATGAATGCTTCTTCCGGCTTCAGATATTTTTTCTGGGGCAGAAGTTCTGCTGCCTCTGCGGTTCCCGAAAACTGTATTTTATGAGCGGGAAATCCGGATAATGCCGAAGAGCGATGTGCTTCATTATCAGAGGAACTGGTAACTGCAGGAAGAATTCCCGTAACAAAAGTTAACAGCAAAACGGCAAATAATTGTTTCAGCAGACCTTTCAGCATTCGTAAAGACTCTCCGCATTCGTGCATCTGTTCGTTCTTCGGATTTTATCACATCTTTACTTGCAGGCTCCCGGGACATCCCCGTTTCTGTAAGGTGTTAAAAAAATTTAAAATTTTTCAGATATCCCTTGAATTCCCGGAGGCAAGTCCCCACATATAAGGGCAGAGATAATTTGTCGGTTTGATGCCGGTTTTGATTTTTAGTTTGGAGGCGGTTCAAAGGATTTAACTTTGACCAAATATTGAATATGACAATTCGTCCTTTACATGACCGTGTTATTGTTAAGCGTACTGAGGTTGAGGCCAAGTCTTCCGGTGGTATTCTTCTCACCGGTGCTGCTGTTGATAAGTCCACCCGCGGCGAGGTTATTGCCGTAGGTTCCGGCCGTGTGCTTGACAACGGTACTGTTCTTCCCATGGGTGTTAAGGTTGGGGACAAGGTAGTTTTCAATGAAGGCTACGGCGTCAAGAAGGAAAAGCTCGACGGCGAAGAAGTTCTCATCATGTCCGAGAGCGATATTCTGGCAGTCGTTGAAGACTGATTTTAAACAGGTTTATTGATAAACCCCGTACTGCCTTACCAGTCGGGGGATTTCTACAGGAAAGTTAAAAATGTCAGCAAAAGATGTACTTTTTGGAAGCGATGCCCGCAGTCAGATGCTCGAGGGCGTTAATGTTCTTGCAAATGCCGTTAAGGTAACTCTTGGTCCCAAGGGCCGTAATGTGGTTCTTGACAAGAGCTATGGCGCTCCCGCCATCACCAAGGACGGCGTATCCGTTGCCAAGGAAATCGAGCTTGAAAACAAGTTCCAGAACATGGGTGCCCAGATGGTAAAGGAAGTTGCCTCCAAGGCTAATGATGCCGCAGGCGATGGTACCACTACTGCAACCGTACTGGCTCAGTCCATCATCAGCGAAGGTCTGAAGTCTGTTGCTGCCGGCATGAACCCGATGGATCTCAAGCGCGGTATCGACAAGGCTGTTCAGGCTGCTGTTGAAGAGCTCAAGAATATTTCTGTTCCCTGCGATGACAGCAAGTCCATTGCTCAGGTAGGAACCATTTCTGCCAATTCCGATGAAACTGTTGGCAAGATTATAGCCGATGCCATGGAAAAGGTTGGCCGTGATGGTGTAATTACCGTTGAAGACGGCAATGGTCTTGAAGACAGCCTTGACATTGTAGAAGGCATGCAGTTCGATCGCGGCTACCTTTCTCCTTACTTCATCAACAAGCCGGACAGCGCTTCTGTTGAGTTTGATGATCCGTATATCCTTCTTGTTGATAAGAAGGTTTCCAACATTCGCGATATTCTTCCGGTTCTGGAAGGTGTTGCCAAGACCAGCAGACCGCTTCTCATTATTGCCGAGGATGTTGAGAGTGAAGCCCTGGCTACCCTGGTGGTTAACAACATGCGTGGCATTGTCAAGGTAGTTGCTGTTAAGGCTCCTGGTTTCGGCGATCGCAGAAAGGCCATGCTTCAGGATATCGCAATTCTTACCAACGGTACCGTTATTTCTGAAGATATCGGCATGAAGCTTGATGCTGCAACCATCAATGATCTTGGTCAGGCCAAGAAGATTGTTATTACCAAGGACAACACCACTGTTATTGACGGTGCCGGCGACAAGGATGCTATCAAGGATCGCGTTGCTCAGCTCCGTCATTCAATTGAGGAAACCAAGTCCCAGTATGACAAGGAAAAGCTTCAGGAACGTGTTGCCAAGCTGGCCGGCGGTGTTGCCGTGATCAAGGTTGGCGGTGCTACCGAAGTTGAGATGAAGGAAAAGAAGGATCGTGTTGACGATGCTCTTCATGCAACCCGTGCTGCTGTTGAGGAAGGTGTTGTTGCCGGCGGCGGTGTGGCTCTCATCAGAGTTGCCAGCAAGCTCAAGGATCTTCAGGGTGACAATCAGGATCAGAATGTTGGTATCAAGGTTGCTCTCAAGGCTATGGAATCCCCGCTCCGTCAGATCGTTGAAAATGCCGGTGATGAAGCTTCTGTAGTTGCCAATGAAGTTCGTAACGGTCAGGGGAACTACGGTTACAATGCTGCCACCGGCCAGTACGGCGACATGCTTGAAATGGGTATTCTTGATCCTACCAAGGTTACCAGAAGTGCTCTGCAGTATGCAGCTTCCATTGCCGGTCTCATGATCACCACTGAGTGCATGATTACCGACCTTCCTAAGAAGGAAGCTCCTCAGGCTCCTGCCGGTGCCGGCATGGGCGGAATGGGCGGCATGATGTAATCTGGCGCTGTTTCAGAAGCTGATTTGACATAAGAATATGAAGCCGGGATTAAGTTTCCGGCTTTTTTATTTGCAGGAAGCTGAAATGCATGAATATAAGGGAATTCCCATACTGAGAAATTCCAGACGGAAGACTATCGGCATATATGTGTCGGGCAATGGTAATTTTGAAGTTCGGTGTCCGGTTGGATGCCCCGATGCGGAAATTGTGAGGTTTGTTAACAGCCAGAATGCCTGGATTGAAAGACATCGTCAGAACCGTATTACTGAATCGGAACGGCTTTCCGTTGATGAGCTTAAAAGGCTTGGAGAAGAGTCATTAAGGGAGATCGCTCCCAGGGTGAGATATTTCGCCGAAAGAATGCAGGTCAGGGTTCGTAAGGTTACGTTTAAGGTCATGAAATCCCGCTGGGGATCCTGCAGCAGCGATGGCAACATTTCTCTCAATATTCTTCTGATGCTGGCTCCGGTGAAGGTAAGGGATGCCATTGTGGTTCATGAACTCAGTCATCGGATTTACATGAACCACAGCCGGGATTTTTATGCCCTGTGCGAGAAGCATTTTCCGGAATACCGGGAATGCGAAAAATGGCTTCATATTCATAGCCGGGAGATACTGTCGCGGGTATACCAATGAGGCCAAAGAAAGTAAGCTTTGGAGACTGTAATCAGGAAAATGCTGTGGAAAACGTTTTTCCGGAGTTCAGAATGGTTGCCCGAGTATTGGAATTTTTATTTAACTGATTAACAGTTTAGTATCCATTGTGATGTTGTTTGGTCAGTTTAACGGTACACTTTATGAAAATATTTGGTTTTTCCGAGATTTTGTAAAAGATGAATGTAGCTGTTACGTGTGCATTAGGTCTTGTAGTCGTGCTTATTGTGTGCGCATATTTTCTTGTCAGGCAAAACAGGATTATAAAAACATTAAGAAAGCAGAACTCTGAATTTATTACCCTTTGCGATTTGATTCAGGCCCCCATTTGGTTTAAGGACAAGGATCTCAAACTAACCTGGGTTAATCAGTTTTATGCTCTGATGTTTGACAAGGACAGATCCTATTTTGTGGGACTTACTGATCGCGATATAGCGCCAAAGAAGCTGGTGGAAGGCTACATCAGAGATGACCTCTATGTTCTGGAATCTCAAAATGTCTACCGCTATCGTGAAAACGAGAAGGCAGGACTTTGGTTTGAAAGCGTTAAATTTCCTTTGACTGGAAAGGACGGCAATTCCTACGGAGTTGGCGGCATCGCCTTTAACATCACAGCCATTAAAAAATCTGAGAATATGCTTCATAAGCTGGTGCACAGCGATTATCTTACGGGGATCGCCAATCGCCTGTGTCTGTCGGTGGAAGCGGCCCGGTATCTTTCGGAATCTGATGCGGCCGGCCAGAGGCTGGCCTTCATTATTGTCGATATCAGAAATTTTTCAAATGCCAATAAAATGAACGGTCATGTGGTCGGTGATGAAATACTGAAGCTTACCGCAGAAAGAATCAAAACAGCTTTGACTGATTATTCCGTTCTGATTGGAAGATTCAGCGGGGATCAGTTCCTGGTGGTGCTTAAGAACTGCAATGATGAAGACGTCATCAGCAGTGCCGTATCCAAAATACATGAGGGAATTGCAACCCCCTATCAGATATTCGGTGGGGCCTTTGCGGTATCAGTTTCCATGGGGATTAGTATTTTTCCGGAACACGGACTGGATTATGAAACCCTGATCAGGAATGCAGATATTGCTCTTTTATCTGCCAAAAGAACTCCTTCCGCCGACAAATATACCATGACTTATTCAGAAGTTATGGGAATGGGGATGAACAAGAGAGCTCTTATTGAAAACAAACTGAGCGGTGCTGTGGCCAGAAATGAGTTTGCCCTGTTTTATCAGCCTAAGATTTGCGAGGAGACCGGCAGGATCCGAGGCATCGAGGCTCTTATCAGGTGGAACAGTCCTGATTTCGGAAAACTGATGCCTGATGATTTTATTCCTATTGCCGAGGACAGCGATATTATAGTTACCATCAGTGACTGGGTTCTCCGCACGGCACTGGAACAGAATCTGTCCTGGCAGGAAAAATTTGGTGAGATGTATCCGATGGCGGTGAATCTTTCGAGACGTCAGATATCGAAGCCTGATTTTCTTAGCAAGATTGTAAATCTTCTGGAGGATCTTAACTATCCCCCGCACTGTCTTGAACTGGAACTTCGGGAATCGGTGTTGTCGCATGCCGATGTGAGGATTCTTAAGGATTTTGGCGAACTTCGTGAAATGGGAGTTAAGGTCAGCGTTGATGATTTCGGGACTGGGCTTATCAATATAACCAATCTGAAGACTTTCCCTTTGGATTGTATCAAGATTGACAAGAGTTTTATCAGTAATATCTCCAAATCCCCTGAGAATCAGCAGATTGTTGATGCCATTATAAGCCTGGCCAAAACATTCAAGCTGTCTTTGATTGCAGAAGGGGTGGAGACCGGAATTGAACTTGATTACCTGAAGCAGTCGGGAATTGAGGATATCCAGGGGTTTTATTTTGCGGAGCCTCTCAATGTTGATTCCATGACTGATTATATCAGGCGCAAGAATAATCCTGAATTCTGAGTCAGGAAGTTTTCCGGGAAGACTGAAGGTAATCCGTGTCCATGACCAT
This sequence comes from uncultured Ruminobacter sp., assembly GCA_902776415.1. Lineage (GTDB taxonomy): Bacteria > Pseudomonadota > Gammaproteobacteria > Enterobacterales > Succinivibrionaceae > Succinimonas. The sequence continues at coordinate 7,068 of CACYPY010000015.1, read as the reverse complement.
AAAAAATGGTCGGAGAGCCGTTGTGTCCACATCTGTCTATCATACTGAAAAGGCTGTACTGGTTTTTGCCGTACAGCCCTTTTCTTTATGTTTAAGCAGTCGTAGAGATGATTCCGAAAACCTGTATCCTCCTTACATTATGTCATCCAGCCCGCCGTCTCCGGTATTGTTCCTGGGAGCGGCAGAGCCGTTTCCGGCAGGAGGTTCGACTCTGAAGTCCTCTTCTTCGGAAACATAGGTACTTGCGGCAATGTTTGAATCCTTGATGAAGTATTCCTTATAGCCGGAAATGTTGCTGGTAATAATGTCTTCGCCGGGTTCCACCGGAGTTTCAGGAGTTCCCTTCAGGGCATAATTCATAAACTCAATCCAAATGGGGAGAGCGGACTTTCCGCCGGATTCTCCATGACCGAGACTTTTGGCATAGTTATCAAAGCCAACCCAGACCGTAGTAACGGTATTCCCGTTGAATCCGGAAAACCAGGCATCGCGGCTTTCATTGGTGGTGCCTGTTTTGCCGGCTATGTCGTCTCTTTTCATGGCTCTGGCTCTGGTTCCGGTGCCGTTGTATCTGCCGCGAGGCCCCGAACCTCCCCAGATAACGCTGTGAAGGGTGTTTGCAATGAGAAACGCATTGCCATGAGTAATTATCTGTTCCGCATGGTGTCCTTTAACCAGAAGTTCTGCCTCTTCAGGAATCAGTTCCGGCTTAATGGAATTAATCACGGCATTGGGACAGTCATCGCAGGCGTCATATGGTTTGGCCTTGTAAATCACCTGTTCGGCATCGCCGAGAGTTACCGTATCTATCAGATAGGGCTCGATTTTGTAGCCGCCGTTGGAAAATGTGGCATAGCCGGTTACCAGTTCCAAAGGAGAGACTTCAAATGCCCCCAAGGCAATAGAATCATTTTTTTGGTATTTCTTGACGTTAAAGCCGAATTTGGTGAAGTGAGTTACAAACTTGCTGACTCCCAGGGCTCTGATAAGGCGGACTGAGACCACGTTTTTAGATTTGGTGAGAGCCTCTCTTATCGGAATAAGGCCCTCATATACGTTCGGAGAATTTTTGGGAGACCAGCTGGTTTTACTCCAGGGATTCCAAATGGAAATTCTTTCATCCAGCATCAGAGAGGCCAGGGTAAATCTGTCTGCCAGTGCTGCTGAATACAGGAACGGCTTGATGTTGGAACCGGCCTGACGTTTTGCCTGTTCCACTCTGTTAAAGGAGTTCTGAGCAAAGCTGTAGCCCCCTACCATGGCCTTGATGGCTCCGGTATGGGAGTCAAGAGAGATGAGAGCGCTCTGGACCGCCGGTATCTGCCGGAGTGCATACTGACTGTCCTTCAGATGCTCCACATAGACTAAATCCCCGGGTTTTATGAACTGGGCAACCTTTGCCGGGAAATTTCCGGATTTGACATCGTTTCTGACGTTTTTGGCCCACTTCATATGGTCGTAGGAAATGGTGCCGAGTCCCTTGTCCTTTATGTAGACGGTTACTGAACTGGTTTTTCCGTCGGCAGCAATGGCGATGGCAGGTGTGATGTATTCGAATGACTTATAGGATTTCAGAACCTTTTTGAGAGTTTCCTCGTCACTTAAGTCAATGCTCTGCGTTTTAAGAATGTTTTCCGGTTTCCGGTATCCGTGTCTCATGTCGTAGGCGGTGATGCCGTCATATACAGCCCTGTTGGCCACATGCTGTGTTCCGGATTCGATGGAGGCATAAACCTTATAGCCTTCGGTGTACACGCCTTCTCCGTAGGTGTTTTCCATCTTCTGACGTATGGATTCCGCCACATAGGGCGCATATGCTTCCAGCTTCGCCGTGTGGTAATAGGCTGAAACCGGTTCATTATCTGCAGCCTGATATTCCTCGGGGGTGATCATGTTAAGCTGCAGCATTCTGTTCAGAACCAGATGTCTTCTTTTTCTGGCGTTTTCAGGATTGGAGATCGGGTTAAGATTGGAGGGGGCCTTGGGCAGTCCGGCAATTATGGCCATTTCTCCCAGGGTGAGCTCATCCACGGTTTTTCCGAAATAAACGTAGGCAGCTGCAGCGACTCCGTAGGAATGATGTCCCAGGGCGATTTTATTGAGATAGAGCTCCAGAATTTCGTCCTTGGTAAGAGTCTGTTCGATCTTCCAGGACAGAAAAATCTCTTTGATTTTGCGGGAAAAGGTTTTTTCGTTCGACAGAAAGAAGTTTCTGGCAACCTGCTGGGTAATGGTACTGGCTCCCTGCACCTTCTTTCCGGACGAAAGACCTGCATATGCCGCACGGACTATGCCTATGGGATCAATCCCCACATGATCATAGAACCTGGCGTCCTCGATGGCCAGAAAGGCATTTCGGAGTCGTTCCGGAATCTGGTGAATTTCCAGGGGAATTCTCCGGTGCTGGCCGAATTCGGCAATGAGCTTTCTGTCCTTGGTGTATATAAGAAGAGGGGTCTCAAAGGTAACGTCCTTGAGCTCGTTCACATCAGGAAGTGCGCTTTGGGTGTGGTAGTAATAAAAGCAGCCGGCGGCAGTTAAGAGACTCCCCAGCAGAATGCAGAACCATATGATTCTGCGCATCCAGATAAAAATCATATGCGTATCGCTGACTCAGATAATAATTTCAGGAATTATAGCTTAATTTGTTACCTAGCTCAAAATCGGCAAAACGAATAATCCGATTTTTTAGATATTGGAACTGATAAAAAGTTATGATAGGAAAACGAGTAAAATGTTAAATCAGCACGGATGCAAATATGGCTGGAATGAAAAGCAAAGGCGTACTTTATCCGCTTCTCGGGGTGGATTTTGGAAGCCAAAGTATCAAAGCAGTTGCAATCTCTGGCAAGGCCAAGGACTACAAGATTACTGCCGTAGCAGAAGTCCCTACTCCGAAGGGGGCTATTGTTGATTACCAGATCAATGACATTGATAAGGTAACCACTGCTGTGAAGACTTTAATCAAGCATGTCTCTGGCGGTTCAAAGTATGTGGCTACTTCGGTATCGGGGTCTAGTGTAATCTCAAAGATTATTCAGGCTGACGCAAATTTCAAGGATTCGGAACTGAATTCCTTCGTGGAGCAGGAAGCTGAACAGCTTATTCCTTTCCCTCTCGATGAAATCAGTCTTGACTATGAAATTCTCGGCCCGAATCTTGTGGATGCCACTAAGAGTGATGTTCTTCTGAGCGGTGCCAAGACTGAAAGCGTTGACTCCCGTCAGGCAGTAATTGAAGGAGTTGGCAAGCAGGTTAAGGTAGTAGATATCGGTATTCATGCTTTGGCAAGAGCCGTTAAGTCTGCGATACCTGGCTTTGAAGAGGCCTACAATGAGAAGCCTGTGGCACTGGTTGATGTTGGTGCGGTAACCCTCACCTTCGGTGTCATGTATCACGGAGAGGTTATTTATCAGCGTCTCCAGAGCTTCGGAGGCGATACTCTTACGCAGAATCTCTGTCAGGCTACCGGTATGGCCTATGAGGATGCCGAAAAAGCCAAGGTTACCAACAGAATGCCCGGTGATGCCAAGAATGAAATCATTAATCCGTTTATGATTCAGCTGGCTCAGAACATCAAGCGTAACATGCAGCTGTTCACCAGTTCCTCTTCTCATCGTGATGTGGCTGCGGTTGTTCTTACCGGCGGTGGCTGTTTGGTGGAAGGTTTTGTGGATCAGATGACCTCGCTTTTGAGGACTGACGTTAAGTGTCCGGACATCTTTAAGAAGTTCCCGAACCTCAAGAGTGATACGAACCAGATGGGGTGCAAGTATATGACCGCGCTGGGTTTAGCATTAAGGAGTTTTGAAGAATGTCCAATATAAACCTCCTCCCGTGGCGTCAGCAGCTGAAGAAGAAGAGTAAGGATGCTTTTGTTAAAATCATTGTTGCATTCATTCTTGTCGCTGCGGCCATTGTAGTTGCTGGATACCTTTATTTACAGTATGCGATTGCGATGCAGCAGGGACGCAACGAAGAGTTCAGAAGCCAAATTACCCAGCTTGATCAGCAAATCGCCGAAATCTCCAAGCTTAAGGAACGTAAGCAGGAGCTTATCGACCGCATGAAGGCCATTGAGACTCTTCAGCAGAACAGAAATATCGCAGTGCATCTGTTTTCTGACTTGCCGACTCTTGTGGCATCTGGTGTTTATCTCGATTCCATGAACTTCGATCAGCGTACTGCTCAGGTGAGGGGTATGGCTGAATCCAACCCTCGGGTATCATCTATGCTTCGTAATATTGACAATAGCAAGTGGCTCGGTCAGAGCAACATAACCGAAACGAAGGCTGAGATGCAGAATGGTCAGCGCAAGATCCCGACTCTCCCTGATGGTCTTTATAATTTTGTCATGAGTTTCAAAGTTGCTGACAGCACTGACCCCCTCAATGCTGGTAACAAGGGAGGTGCCAAGTAATGGCTGGAAGTGATATTAATATCAATCAGATAGAGACCTGGCCTCTGCCCCTGAGATTGTTTTCGGGACTCGTGGTTGCCGGACTTCTCTGTTACGGTTCATGGGCTTTCATGGGTGAAGAACTTCAGAACAGTTTGGACAGTGAAATTCGTACGGAGGGGCAGTTGCGTGATGAGTTTGCTGACAAGGCACGTCAGGCTGCTAATCTTGAAGCCTATAAGGAACAGATTGTTGAGCTTGAAAGCTTGCTTGATGCCCAGCTGAGACAGCTTCCAAACAGTAATGAGGTTGCGAATCTCCTGGATGATATTTCCTTTATTGCTCAGGACAATGGTCTTACCCTTGCCAGTATCAAGTGGGAGCCGGAGATTCAGCGGGAGATTTATACTGAACTCCCCATGAATATTCATGTAACCGGAACCTATGAGCAGCTGGGAAGCTTTGCAGCTGATATGGCTGCTTTACCGCGAATCGTTACCATTGATAAGTTTGATCTATCGAGAGTAGATAGCAAAAATAAGGATGGTAAAGTGGTTGATACTGAGCTTTTGGATATGCAACTTATTGCCAAGACGTTCCGTTATAACGAAAACCAGGCAAAGCAGAATCAGGCTCGCAGACAGCGGAAAGGGGGGAATTAATTAATGAAAAAGTTAACCTTGTTATCCGCGGCATTGGCATCTGCCCTGTTGCTCACGGCCTGTGAATCGGGTTATAGTGATTCTGTTAAGGAATACTGCGATACTCAGCGCAAGCAGGCACCGTCCGAGATCGAGCCTCTTCCTCCGGTTGTTGCTTTCGTACCCATGAAGTTCGAGCCCAAGACGGATCGTATGCCTTTCGTTCTTCCGAAGCCTGAGATTTCCCAGCCGGCATCGGCTAAGCCGGTCAGCTGTGAACAGCCGGACAGAGAGCGTCCTATGGAAGAGCTTGAACAGTATTCTTTGGATAATCTCTTCATGCGCGGAACAATCATGATGGACAATAAGCTCAGAGCTTTGATCCAAACAGCTGATGGTGTGGTTGTTCGTGTTGTTCCCGGAATGCATATGGGTCTTAATTTCGGCAAGGTGATCCGTGTAGCGCCGGACTCTGTCGAGGTTGAAGAGTTTATCTCTGACGGTAACGGATGCTGGAACAAGAAGTCATCCCGTATTGATTTAATTGAAGCGGAATAATTAGCAGGCAGGAAACAAAATTATGAATTTTCAGATGAAGAAATTAGGGCTTTGTGTGATGCTGGCATCTTTCGCCGGTGTTGTATTGCCTGCTGAGGCAGCCACCAAGCTTGAAAACATCAAGGTTGATAACAGCATGGCAGCTCAGACCAGGATTGAATTCCAGTTTGACGGTCCCGTTGGTGGCTATCAGGACAGACTCCAGTATGATCCTGAGCAGCTGGTTCTCAATCTCAGTGATGCTGAGTCAGCTCTTCTCAAAAATGACTTCAAGGTTAAGTCAAAGTCTGTCAGAAACGTTAATGTGAAGCAGAGCGGTGGCGATCTTAGCGTTGCAGTTGACCTTGAATCCTTGGTTCCTTATGAAGTGTCTCAGCAGGGCAATTCCCTCTATGTTACTTTAGGCCAGGATCCCCGGGCCGTAGCTGCCAAGCAGGGTTATTCCGACCAGACTGTTGTTGGAAAGTCCAAGAAGACTGTTGCTGGCGGTATTAATCGCATCAATGGTATCAACTTCAAGAAGGGTGCTTCCGGAGAAGGCCTTGTAGTGGTTAATCTTGACAACAAGAATGCCGCTCTTGAGCTTATTCCCAAGGGGACCCACCTTATTGCCAAGTTCCATGGTTCTGCGGTGGATCCCAATCTTCTGGCTGTAATGGATGTTAATGACTACGGTACCTTGCTGAGAAACATCGATGTTTCTGAGGCTGCTGACGGAGCGGTTCTTGATATTGCTCTTCAGAGTGCAGAATTTGAGTCGAAGCATGTTCAGAACGGTGAATCAGTTGTTATTACTGTGGTCAAGAAGAAGCCGGTGGTAAAAGTTACCGATGCTCCTCGCTACAGCGGTAAGAACCTTTCCCTCTCTTTTCAGGATATCCCGGTTAGAAGATTCTTGCAGAGGAAGTAAAGGTTAACCTGGTAATGAACGATTCTGTATCCGGCAATATCACCGTTAACTTCGACAATGTTCCCTGGGATCAGGCTTTGGATACCATTCTTCGTGTAAAGGGCCTCGATAAGAGAATGGATGGCAATATCCTTCTTATCGGTCAGCAGGAAGAACTGGCTGCCTATGAGCAGAAGCAGCTTGAGGAGCAGGAAAAGAAGAGTGCCAAGGAGCCTCTCGTAACTGAATTCCTCCAGATTAACTATGCCAAGGCTGCAGATATTGTTAAACTCCTGAAGACTAGTGATGGTGCTAATTCTATAGCTGCAGAGCAGGGCAGCAACAGCTATGGTAAAGGCGGCAATGGTGCCGAGGCGTCTGACAGTTTGCTCTCTGTTCGTGGTACTGCTACTGTTGATGAGAGAACCAACACCCTTATTATTAAGGATACTGAAGCTTCCATTGCCAACGTAAAGCGTCTCATTGAGAAACTTGATACTCCTATCCAGCAGGTCATGGTTGAAGCCAGAATTGTGGCAGTGGACGAAAGTGTCAGTGAAGACCTTGGCGTTAGATGGGCA
>CACYPY010000014.1:37047-41368 GCA_902776415.1 uncultured Ruminobacter sp. | reverse complement strand
ATCATTTCCTGACCACATTGTAGACAATACAACTTATGAGCATGTCTCGTTGCTGGTGTCAAGCTACGAACATGAACTAAGTTTCCCTTCTCATCAACACAGTAACTATACATTACCTGTTCCATCGTATCTGCCAATATTGTATTCCCCTCCTTCCATCACGCTATTCATACAGCGTTTAAATGTTTCAATATGCTCTTTTTTAATAGCAATTCTTTGCTCCCCACTCATATCGCCTTCATTAAGAAAGGTTGTATATATAACAGCAATTGCATCTACCCTATCATGTTCGATGTTCCGTACGGCGAAATGTACTTCAACGTGGCGTTTGTGATTGTGATCTTTTCCCTTCTGGTACAGGGAGCCTCGATTCTTCCCATGGCCAAGATGTTCCGGGTCTATGCTCCCAGCATCGTGGCACCGATAAGCAAGGGCGACATCGGCATTTCCATTGACGATGACTACCAGATCTTCAGCTATGAAATTCTGCATAACAAGTTTCAGGATATTCCGCTCCGGGACATCAAATTCCCCAGCAAAACCCAGGTGGCGGCAGTGTTCAAAAAAGGACAGATGGTAAAACCCAACGGAGGCACCACCCTCAGAAAAGGCGATGTGGTCTCCATTATCGGCCACAACGAGGACGAGGAGTTTCTGAACTTTATTTTTAACGGCAATGCCAACGTCCGGAAAACCCCGCATTTCTATCACGGGGACATTATTCTTGACGGCAAACTGAAAATGACCGAGGTTTCACGGGACTACAGCCTGATTATCACCAGTCTCGAAAAGCCCCTGACCCTTAACGAATTTCTGTCATACCAGCTGGGCGGATTCCCGACGGCAGGAGATCGTCTTACCATTATCGATATCAGGCTGTATGTAAAGGAAACCCAGGAAGACAAGATCACCAAGATCGGATATGAGAAGCTGGATTCCATCTGAATGCGGATATCGCTGAGGGGCTGATGAATGACAGCCATGGGCCGGAATATGAGTACAACTGCCAAATTTAAGGTAAAATGCAGCAGTAACCAGAAATATTTCGTGCAGCAGGCATTCGGGAAGATTTTTCCGAACATAAGAGACATCCTCCGGCTTTTTCCGGAACATGGGCGCATAACGCACGGATTAACTTCAGAGTAATATAACAGCATGACCACAATCAAAAATTTGCACCGCATCAGACATCTTTACGGAAAATCAGCCCCGAAGCTTCTGGCTATCGGAGTTCTGGCGGCCATTCTCGGAACCGGGGGCTACCTGATGTTCGGAGGCGGCTCCGGAAAGAACCCCGACGATGCCTCGATTGTTGACGAAATCACCACGCCCGAGGATGCCGCCGCTGCCCTTTACAACAGCGTTCTTTCGGAAAACTACATTCATAATGTCAGACTGGTGTCAAAGCTCCGCAATCTGGATTTCGAAAAGCATAACGAACTGCCGGCCTCCGCCATGACCGACGATGACCGCAATCACCCGGTCAATATCACTCCGTATCTCTCCGAGGTTGCGGTTCAGGAAGTGGACAGGCGCATCAGAAACTACGAGGAGCACCTCACCAACCGGCAGACCACCTCAAACTACAAATTCTATGTGGACAGTCTGGCCAGCATCTTCACCTTCTACCACTCCCTGGAACCGGATATTTCGGAGATGGAGCGCACCATTGCGGCCTATCAGGCTTTCGACAAGAACATTGACTACACCATCAATGACATTCGTTCTCTTTACGGCTCCGTAAATGCCCTCAAAGTCTGTCGCTTTCTTATCGGCGAAGGAAATTACAGCCGCATCTCCCCCTTCGACATGAGAGACTTCATTCTCCATGAGGTTAACAGCCTGATACAGAAGCTGCCGCAGGATCCCGACGACAGGGTGCGGGACATCAGCGAATATAATGCCGAGGATTTTGCAATCCTGACCCCGGAAAAGCTCCGGGAGGTGCAGAAGCTTAATCTGTCCCTGCCTTCGGTAATCAACTACATTTCTCTCATTGACGGCATTAAACCCGATCAGCGGACCAAAAACTACAATGCCATCAGGGAAAACTACAGCAAGACCCTGTCCCGCAGCCAGAGCTATCTCGACCGGGCCCGGGTATTCTACGAATGCCGGCTGAACACCTCCACGCCTTTCACGGTTACCGGGAAAAGCACCGGCAAGGTATTCCGGGATGTGGCACGTTCCGGAAAACTGCAGCTGAATGCCGCAGAGCTTAAACTTAGCACCCCGATTACCTCTTGCGAGGATCTCAACACCATTTACGTCCTGGTTCCGGAAAAGAAGGACTACGAGGATCTTCTAAACCGCGGCATCAATAAAATGGGGGACAGCGACCGGGCCATGTTCAAGACGGATCTGAATCTCCTGGCCGGCATCTACTCCGGGAATAAGGAGATTCCCCTTTCCATAAACACCTCCGAAGTGGCCGCCGTGGAAAATCCTCTGGAACAGAACCCGCGGCAGGGACGCTTTGTGGGCACCTCTGAAAGCGGTCCTCTCTTCAACGTCAACCTGAAGTCCATGAAGCTTCTGGAAACCCTGGACATCAGTCCGGAATCCATGCAGATGTTCCATCATAACGGCCAGATGGCGGACACGGCAAGAAAAGCCCGGCACATGCTGTACCTGGTGCAGGAATTCACGAGAGCCGAGGATGCCATGTCCAGCCTTGATTTCGAGCGTCTTAACCACGATCCGTTCCACTATCTTTATGAACGCTCCCGCGGCATCTACGCCGACAGTCTGGAGCAGCAGGAGATGGATATGAAATCGGCTTCGGTCAATGTGGCCGACACCGTACTGGCCGCCAATGCCGAAGAGACTGACTCCGACAGCGTTCCCGCAGACACCGGCAGCACCCACACTCTGGTGGAAAGCGAGGTGGCGGTTATCGAGCATGCTGCTCCTGACAGCACTCCTGCCGCAAACGAAACTGTTCCGGAAAAATCTGAGCAGATTGCTTCCGGCACTCCCGATTCCGGCACTCCGGAAACCGCCGCAGCGCCGGAAAAACCGGTTATTGAATCAGGCATCGTGGCAGTAATGTCGGAAGAAAACCAGCCCGAGGAGGTTAAACCGGAAAAGCCGCTCCTGACACCGCGGGAGCTTCGTGACGTCAAGCCTGACGTACTCAGAAGCGAAATCGCCAGAAACAATCAGGACGCCGTTTACGAACTGGCCATCCGCAACATCAACGGCATCAAGGGCGTGAAGAAGAATCTTCGGGAAGGTCAGGCGCTCCTGGAGAAGTCTGCCGCCGGCGGCAACCGCGATGCCGCCTATATGCTGGGCTCCATCTATCTGCACAAGCCCCGCGTTTCCGCCGAGGATGCCGCAAAAGGCATTGAACTCATTATCAAAGCTGCCGATCTGGGGCATGCCGACGCCCAGAACGACGCCGGCCGCTTCTACTATGAGGGGAAACATCTTCCGAAGGACTATCAGAAGGCTGTGGAATATCTCTCCAGGGCTTCCGAACACGACAACAAGGAAGCTGATTATCTTCTGGCTCTGATGTACCGGGACGGCCACGGTGTCCAAAAAGGTCTGGAAAAGGAAATCTCTTACCTCACCAGAGCCGCCAAAGGACGCTACGGCATTCCGAAGGCCTCGTTTGACCTGGCCGAGATTTATTCCGGAGATCTGAATCCCGCCATCAAGGATGAAAAGAAGGCTCAGGAATATTACATCGATGCCGCCAGAAAGAATGTGAAGGAAGCCTTCCGTCCCGCCGGCATTGCCCTCCTGAAGCAGAATCCCTCCAGCTTCGAAGGTGCCAAGTATCTCAGCAGTTCGCCTCTCAAAGACGACCGGGAGGCTGAGAAACTGCTCATGAACTACTACATTAAGACCAACGATACCAGAGAACTTCTCCGGTACCTTGCCAAGGCACCAAAGGATGTTCAGGAAAAGCACCCTCTGGAAATGGGCATCATGTACGATCAGGGCATCAACGTCAAAAAGGACTATGCCGAGGCTGAAAAGTACTACCGCATTGCCATAAAGGAAGGAAAGAGCGCCGCCTTCTGCCATCTGGGTGACATGTTCCTGGAGGGCCGCGGTGTCAATAAGGACATGCGGGCCGCAGTGGGACAGTACACCCAGGGCTCCATGAAGGATGAAATCTCCTGCATGAACCGGCTGGCCTACATCAAGCTCACCGAACCGCGCTATACCAATGCCGGCGAAGCCTATGCCCTTTTTGACCGGGTGGTGCGCTCCGACAAGGGCGACAAAAAGGCTGTACAATATCTCGGAGCCATGAAGATCTACGGAGAGGGAACCCCCAAGGACGAAGCGGAAGGTACCCGGCTTC
>CACYPY010000014.1:0-36994 GCA_902776415.1 uncultured Ruminobacter sp. | reverse complement strand
AACCGGCGCTGTTTCTTGCAGGCGTCTTCTCCGGTGACACCAAAGCACTGAAGAACTGTGCGGATCCGGTGCAGGCCGGAATCTACGGCATAAAGAGCTGGGATAAAAACTGGCTGGCCGCGGCAAGCATGAAGGATCCTCTGTTCCTCAAATACTACCTCGATGCCGGCGGAACCCTGGATCTGCAGGAACTTGAAGCCGCGGCCGCCAGGGTATGCGCTCCGGCCTCACTCCTCTACCCTGCCGGTAAGGGAGCCCCGAACGAAAACTCGGATAAGGCAGAGGATCAGTTCAACACCGCCATGAAATACTACAGCCTGAAAAACTATGACAAGGCCCGGACCTTTATGGAAAAGGCCGCAGCCCAGGGACACCTCAAAGCTCTCAGCAATCTCGGAGTTTTCCAGCTGTTCGGCATCGGAACCGGAAAGAACGGAGCTCAGGCGTTTTCAACACTGATGAAGGCTGCCAGCAAGAAGGATGTCAAGGCAGCCATGCTGAGTTCGGCCATCAGAATGTACGGCATTGAGGGCGGGCCCCGGGATCCGGGCAAATCAATTGCCTTCCTGACCGACATGGCGGATCAGGGCAACCAGATCGCCGCAAAGCACCTGGTGGTACTGTATACCATGGGGCTCGGAGTAGGAAAGCATGACGGCCTGGCTTTCCTCAACTTCCTGAAGCTGGGACGCTGACAGCATGCCGATGATCATTACCGTTGCCATTGTCAGCTGTGACGGCGGGCAAAAGTTCAGCGACTGCCTCCACAGTCTGACCTCGCAGCGGGTGATCAGCGCCGACCGGATCCGGGTTTATGATCTGGGCTCCCGGGACGGTACCGTGCAGACCGCCCAGACCTACGGGTGCAAGGTGATTCCTCTCGCCAAAAGAGCCTTCGCCAATGAGACCGCCCTGATGCGGCACGTCATCTACGACAATCTGGATTCCGACATTCTGATCTCCCTGGCCCAGGATGTGGAAATCGATCCCTCCGGGATCTGCGAGCTTTTCAGATACTTTCTGAAATACCCGGATCTGGCGGTGGTGACCGGACGGCAGGTATCCACCCAGAGCAGGCATCATCTAACCCGCTATACCCATAATTTTCTGTTTCCGTTTACCAGAAAGGACATCCCCGCCTGGCATCTCCAGCGGGTATTCAGCAGTTTTGCAATGGTAGCCTGGCGCACCCGCTATCTGGCAATTCCGGGAGTGGTTCCCGGAGCCAATGTCTATGCCTTTGCGGATATCTATATTGCCGCCCGGCTGGCATCCAAGGGATACCGCACGCTGTACAATCCCATGGCCATCTGCCTGACCGGAAGCACCGTAACTGCCGGGGGGGTATTCCGCACCGGATATCACCTTGCCTGGTTTCTGAAGCATCAGTCCTGGCTCCGGCACCGCTGGAATCTGCGCATCCGGGATATCAGAGTGTTCTTCAGGGGATTCAGCGATTATCTCTCCAGCTATTCCTCCATTCCGTTCATGTCGCTGTTTGCCTGGATGCTTTATTTAATCACCCTGACGGCCATTCTCCTCTGCAATATCCGATACTATTTTTCTGAAAGGCCGAAAAGAAAATCCGGCAAGGGCTTTATCAGAAGGCTGTTCGGCAGCAGAAAAAGCATGGAATAGACTTTTGGTCACAAAACGATTGCACCGACATACGGCATAATGCCGTTAAGCCGTGATTTCCCGGTTCAGGGAAAATGAATGTCCTGACACTGTACTAAATTGACGGCAGAATTTACAATACAGGACAGCTGATTATTTTTTAGGATCTGTTTCCGGATCGTTCTGATTCACTAGGGGTTTTTATATGCGTCTCTGGAAAATCGCCGTACCGCTGGCAACCATACTGGCTTTTGGAGCGGTAATCGGCTTCATCATGTTTAAAAATAAAATGACCCAGGAATATCTGGCCAACATGAAACCGCCGGTTAATCCGGTGTCCGTCATGAAGGTTGCCAAAGCCCCCTGGCAGGAAACCATCAGCGCCATCGGCTTTATTGAGCCGAATCAGGGCATTGACGTATCATCCGAGGTTTCCGGAAGCATTACCGGGCTTTACTTCGACTCCGGAGACACTGTTCAGCAGGGACAGATTCTGGTTCAGGTTAACGATTCGGTGGAGAGAGCCAACTATGAGGCTTCCCGGGCCAAAGCCGAAGCAGCTCAGAAAAAATTTGTCCGCTATTCGGCTCTGATTAACAAGGGCAACGTCTCTCAGCAGGATCTGGACAACGCCAAGGCCGACTACGAAGCCGCCATGGCAGATGCCCACTCCATCAAGGCCATGATTGACAAGCTGCAGATCCGGGCTCCGTTTACCGGAAAGCTCGGTATCCGCAATGTCTATGTGGGACAGTACGTACAGCCGGGATCCAAGATCGCCCACCTGGAGGACAACTCCATGGTCAAGGTGCGCTTTGCGGTGTCCCAGAACGATGTCGACAAAATCAAGCTGGGAGAGAAAGTGGTGCTTGCCGTGGACACCTTCCCGGGTGAGGTTTTTGAGGGCGAAATCTCCGCCATTGAAGTAGTCATGAACTACGAATCCGGAGTGCTGCAGGTTCAGGCCACAATTCCCAATCCCCAGTCCAAGCTGGTTACCGGCATGTACGCCAATGTCACGGTGCAGCTCCCCTCCGAGGCCGAGCAGATTTCCGTTCCCAAAAACGCCATTGCCTTCAATCTTTACGGCACCTCCGTATACCGGGTCAAAACCGGGCAGGACGGCCAGCTGATTTCCGAACTGGTAAATGTCACCACCGGAAATGAAAATGGCGAAAACATCGTAGTAACTTCCGGGCTCAACCCCGGCGATGAAATTGTCACCGAAGGACAGGTAAGGCTCTCCAACGGCAGCTTTATCAAGATCACCAACCAGTACGGACTGGATCGTCCGGCTCAGGTTCCGGAGCTCTGACAGCATGTTTACTGATATCTTTATTAAAAGGCCGGTGCTGGCAGTCTGCATCAGCCTCCTGATTACCCTGCTCGGACTCCAGGCCCTGAAAAACATGGCGGTCAGACAGTATCCCGACATGACCAACACCGTAATTACCGTAACCACCAGCTACTACGGTGCCGGAGCCGATCTGATTCAGGGCTTTATCACCGCTCCCATCGAGCAGGCAGTGGCCCAGGCCGACAACATCGACTACATGACATCCAGCTCCAAGATGGGCACTTCAACCATTACCGTCAACATGAAGCTGAACACGGATCCCAACGGAGCCCTGGCGGATATCCTGTCCCGGGTCAACTCGGTGAAGTCCCAGCTGCCGGCCGATGCTCTGGATCCCTCCATTACCCTGTCCACCGGATCTACCACTTCGGTACTCTATATCTCGTTTTCCAGCAATGAAATGGTGGGACCGCAGATCACGGACTATCTTAACCGTGTGGTAATACCGCAGCTGTTTACCGTAAACGGTGTGGCCAAGGTCACCCTGTACGGCGGCAATGACTACGCCCTCAGAATCTGGCTGGATCCCATCAAGCTGGCCGCGCACAGCATGACCGCCGCCGAAGTGGTGGGGGTTCTCCAGGCCAACAATTACCAGACCTCATCAGGACAGATTAACAACCTCTTCACCCTGATGAACACCAATACCAACACCCAGGTATCCAATGCCGAGGAGCTTTCCGAGCTGATTATCTCCTCGAAGAACGGTACTGTGGTAAGACTCCGGGATGTGGCCAAGGTATCCATGGCTGCCAACCATGACACCTTCAGAGCCATAGCCAACGGTCAGAAAGGCGTGGTTGCCGCCATTGACGCAACTCCTACCGCCAACCCGCTGGACATTGCCGCGGATGTAAAAAAAATGATGCCCTCTCTGGAAAAGGGACTGCCGCCGTCAATGAAGATGGACATTATTTATGACAGTACCATTTCCATTGAGGAATCCATCCACGAGGTAATCCACACCATCGTCGAAGCCGCCATTATCGTGCTGGTGGTCATTACCCTGTTTATGGGCTCCTTCCGGGCGGTGGTAATTCCGATTATCACCATACCGCTCTCCATGATCGGCGTAATCATGCTGATGAGCGTCTGCGGCTTCTCCATCAACCTCATGACCCTGCTGGCCATGGTGCTGGCCATCGGCCTTGTGGTGGACGATGCCATCGTGGTGGTGGAAAACGTGGACCGGCATATCAAAAACGGCCTGAATCCGTTCCGCGCCGCCATTATCGGGACCCGGGAAATCGCCATTCCGGTAATTTCCATGACCATCACCCTGGGGGCGGTTTACTCTCCTATCGCTCTTATGGGAGGCATTACCGGCTCTCTGTTCACGGAATTCGCGCTGACCCTGGCCGGCTCCGTACTGATATCAGGCATTATCGCCCTGACACTGTCCCCGATGATGTGCTCCAAAATGCTGAAGGCCGAAGAAAAGCCCGGTAAATTTGAAAGCGTGGTAAACAGGGTTCTGGACGGTCTTACCGGCATTTACACCAAAATGCTAACCGCAGTGCTGACCACAAGAACTCCTATAGTTATCACCGCTCTGGTGATTATGGCCTCCATGCCGTACCTGTTCATGAATACCGCTTCTGAAATGGCTCCGTATGAAGACACAGGTGCATTCATGATGATGGGCATGGGACCCAATAACGCCAACCTGGACTATCTGGAAGACGGCATTAAAAAGCTTACTGCCGAGGCCGCCAAAGACCCCGCAGTTTCCAGTACTCTGGGCATGATCGGCGTTCCGGCTTCCAACCAGGGTATGGCCATTCTGGTGCTTAAGGAATTCGCCCAGCGCGACAAACAGGCCGAGGTGGTACAGCGGGTATCTCCGAATCTGACACAGAACCCCAATATCAATGCCACCGTGTTCCAGATGCCACCCCTTCCGGGAAGCTCCAGCGGTCTTCCGGTGCAGTTCGTGATCATGACTCCGAATTCTTTCGAGGAACTTTTTGATGTGGCTGAGAATGTCATGGCAAAAGCCAGAAAGAGCGGACTATTTATCTACTCTGACAGCGATCTGAAATATGATTCCCCTACCCTCTATATCGATGTAGACCGCAAAAAGGCCGGTGCCTATGGCATTACCATGAGCGACATCGGACAGACCCTTTCCACCATGATAGCCGACGGCTATGTCAACCGCGTGGCCATTGACGGACGTTCCTATGAGGTTATTCCGCAGACCGAGCGTATTGACCGCATGAATCCGGATTCTCTTAACAAATACTTTGTAAGAAATCCCGAAGGGAAAATGATTTCTCTGAGATCTCTTTTGAAGGTCAAGGTCAAAACAGAGCCGGCCACCCTGTCAAAAATGTCGCAACAGAACGCCGCCACCCTGAGCTTTGCACTGAATCCCGGAGTTTCCATGGGAGACGCTGTCAGCTTCTTTGAAAAAGAGGTTGTCCCCTCCCTCCCTGCCGGGTATACCCATGACTACAAGGGCGAATCCCGGCAGTTCACCACCGAGGGCAGCTCGCTGGCTTCCACCTTCCTCCTGGCGATATTCATCATCTTCCTGGTGCTGGCCTGCCAGTTTGAAAGCTGGAAGGATCCCTGCGTAATCCTGATTGCCGTGCCGCTGGCAATTTCCGGTGCCCTGCTCTTCCTGGCAGTTGGCATGGCCACTCTGAATATCTACACCGAGGTGGGACTTATTACCCTGGTGGGACTGATATCCAAGCACGGCATCCTGATCTGCGAGGTAAGCCGCGAGGAGCAGCTTAAAAACGGACTCTCCAAAATCGAGGCCGTGAAGAAGGCAGCTTCCGTAAGACTGCGTCCGATACTGATGACCACCGCCGCCATGGTGGCCGGTCTGGTTCCTCTGCTTACCGCCAGCGGCGCCGGAGCGGAAAGCCGGTTCTCCATCGGACTCGTTATCGTGGCCGGTCTTTCCATCGGCACCATGTTCACCCTCTTCGTTCTGCCGGTGATCTACTCCTTCGTGGGCCAGGATCACAAGCCGCTTCCGGAATTTATCGAGGAGGAGGAACCCGGGAAGAAAGCAATGCCTGCCTCGGCCTGACAATGCAGTGCCGCCATGGCACCGCAATAACAACGCCACCAGGCAAGACAGGAAACGCCGGAATTCTGAACGGAATTCCGGTGTTTTTTAAATAATAAAATACTAATCGTCAGATGACAATTAAACAGTATATAAAATGGTCAATGACTGTCAGACAGTTAATTCGACAAGCGGAACAGTTACATTATTTTTAATTATTTGCAACAGGGGCTGTTCCCGATGATTGCAACAAGTGTTGGTTAATGACAGATTTCGGAGTATCACACGGTATGTTTAGATTAATGAATTACTGAAAAATATCAAATCTTTGAATCTTACTGAGGGCATACATCTATCATCAGTTATCAGAGATGACTGTTTGATTAAACATGGAAACAGAATTATAGTTTTGCATTCCAACACAAAAAATGGCAGTTTGGATTCATATAGGATTATTACCCGGATAATAGCCGAAAAAATTTATAGAATTCACATCAACTACCGAGGTAAGAATTCTGTTATATTTTTATGGGATGACGTTTGCCTGTGCTCCGGTTCTGTCATAACCATAGGCGAGAACGGGATGCTTTATTTAGGACGATCCTTCAAATGCAGAAATTCCATAAACATCAACCTGGGGGGCATAAACAGCACCGTATGCTTTGGAAACAACTGCAATGTTGGGAACATGAGCATACATGCCGGCGACGAAAATAATTTAGAGGTTCTTATTGGCGACTGTTTTTTAGCTGCACTGAATCTGGAGATGCGAGCCTCAGACGGTCATACAATATACTCACTTGACAATCCCGGAACAGCCATTAATAAACCGGTATTTGGCATCCACGTGGGACGCCATGTCTGGGCGGGAATGAATGTCTTTCTTGGAAAAGACGTGATTATCCCTGCTGATTGCATTATCGGAGCCGGATCACTGGTAACCAGGAGAGCTTTCAGCCCGAACAGCGTGATAGCAGGAACCCCGGCAACAGTTATTAAAACGAATGTAAACTGGGATGCCCAAAACACTGAAAAATTTGAACAGAAAAAAAAGTAACCATGGTGTTGGTTTAAATATTAACAACAAAAATCATTCCGGCCAGCCAGGCAATACCAATACCATAAATTAACTCATCTCTGTTTTTAAATTATAGTGATATTACTGAACTGAAATCTGCTCATTGACAGCTTTAACTTTTCAGAAATTTGATCACTTATTTCTGTATTTTCAGTTATTACTTTCCTGAAGTCATCATAATTTTCCACAAAAAGAGGATATTCATCAGTAAGAAGATCTCTGTTCACTAAAGATGGCTGACATAAGCACCTTTTCGCTATTGACACATTCTCTATAAGTTTCATTGAATATTCAAGCGTCGAAAACTCAAAATTTCCTGGTCTCCAGCACCATACAAAATCCATTGCCTTCATTATGCTCAGATTCTCTGTTCGATTTTTATTAGTGTAAATAATAATAAAATCACTGTATTTCTTTAGCAATTTATTTACATTTTGCTTATACAATTTGTTATTGTAATACTTTGAAATAACCAGATGCAGCTTTAATTTGACACCGGATCTTATCAGTCCGGACGACCATTGTATAAGTTCCTCCACACCCCAGTCAGGATACCATTTTCCGCCATAACCAATATTAATCGAGTCTTTGTCAATATCTGAAAAATCATTTAAAGATGCTGCCAAATTATCAGGTACTGCCGGAGGGAGAATCGAATAGGTGTAACCAATATCATAGAATTTGATATACTCTGCCGCCAAAAATTTTGTTTGAAAAAGATTCTTGCAGCTGTATGAAAGCAGAGTTCTGATTTTATTGGTTAAATTGGCAAAAATCTCAAAACCTCTTTTATCACCTGGCTTATAAAATGCAGAATAATACGAATACAATTTTCCTCTATAGGCATTGTTCAGTGCAATCTCGTATGCGATATCGTATCCTCTGACAATCAAGGAGTGAACATTGATACAGCGATATTCAAGATCAATAAGAATCCGGGATATTTCATATTTATCAAGATTGTCATGAAGCTTAAAATCTTTTGGTTGGATAAAGGAAATGGCTGTATTGTTCAACAAATCATCAATTACTGATTTATCCTTTAAATTATTTTTTAACAGAACCAAAGGTCGGTAATGTTTAAGCAATATCGAACATACTGAAAACAGCCACATTGATGAACCATCAAAAATATTTGGATTAATATCACAATATACAATAACATCGAACTGACTGTAGTCAAATCCTGTAAAACTGTAATATTTAATAAGATCCAGTTCCCTTGCGATAGTCATGCAAAACGAAGACAGCGATCTGACCTTTTCATGTGCGGCAACAGACATTGCCATAAACTGCACAGGATCTGATACGAGATAATCAATGGCCCTGGCCAGCTCTGACGGAGAGTCCGGCGGAACAACGCAGGCACATCCGGCATCAGTAAATTCAGGAACGGCATCGACGGCGGTTGTTACCGGAACAAGGCCTGAAGCCATGGCTTCGTCGCGGGAAACTCCCTGGGTATCACCTCTTGTGGGTACAACAAAAATGCCATTGTCAGCATGAACATAAGGAATTTCGGACTGTGGCAGAAATTTGTTATGCAGTAATACGTTGTTAAAACCGGACAGTTCAGCAACTGTCTCCTGATAGAGCTTACCGGCTCCGTAAATTTCGATCCGTAATTTTGAAAAATAATCCTTATCTCTTAAGAGCTTTATGGCCTCAACCGTCAGATCATTTGCATACCTTCTTGATGCAAAAGGCCTAATTGACAACAGCTTATACCGGTCTTCAGGTTTCCTGGGGTGATATTGAAACAGCCTCAGATTGATATAATTATGTATTACATGGGTATTACAGGGAATATCAGAAGCAATTTGCAGCGACTTTAAAACTCTGTTTCTAAAAATGCCGGATACAAAAATAAAATCAATATCAGGATAATTTAAAATCAGATCTCTGAAAAAGCGTTGTCTGTTTTCACGAATTTTCTTTTCTTTATTAATTTGTTCATCGGTCATCAAACAGTAATCGTAGGTTCTGACATCCCAATTATCAATTTCAGTTCCATGACACCAAACAATGATCTTCACTTTGTTGTAAAATTTTGATAATACTCTCCAAAGGTCCGGATACATAAAATGAACACATACTTTATTGTAGTAATTATGAGAAAGGAGGAAATCCAATGTACTGAGATTTCCTGACATGACCTGAATTCCGTCATACTGACGACAGGATAAGAACTCGGAATCTGACGAATATTCAAAAAAATCCGTCCTGAATTTTGCCCTTTCGTACTCCTTCAGGCGGGAATGTATAAAACCATTTCTGTATATGTCATTACAAGAAGGATAATATCTCGACAGCACAAGAGTTCGCGAGCAGAAAAGAGGCGTGGCATTAGTGGCATTGACAACGGCAAGTCTGGTTAACAGGCATTCCCCGTTTCCCTGAATTCTGAAACCTATTTTCGCATATTTCGCATTTGCAGCAGGTGTAAACCTGACATTACCGGAAAGAAAATCGTCATTCCTGATGTCAGCAATGAAATTACCGATTATCTCATAACTATCGTTCATGTATACAATAACGATATCGATATGAAGCGAGCCAGAACTGAAACATTTCATGCAGTGTTTGGGTGTAATACCAATTTTTTCTGCTTTATAAAGTTTGGAACTGTAGAAGTACTCATAATCATTGTCTGCCATCCGTGATTTCACTGAACACAGAGAATTATGATAAGAAATGGTAATCTTCTGATGCTTTTCATTTAAAGGATTAAATGATTCTTTGAATAACTTGCAGATATGTCTGGCATCCAGTATGAAAATTTCATGAAAAACACGAGACTTGATAACCTGAACAAATCCGTTCTGAGAATCAATATCATGCATGGAAAATCCTGAATCAACAAGCTCATGAGATTCAATAACATTTATCATTAACTCTTTGTCCGGACTGCCACACAAGGCGAATACCGGAATACCAACAGCATTTACCGGATTCAAATCCCCGGGTACATCACCGTGAAAAACAAACTTCCTCAGTACAGAAATTTTAACAATGGACTTATACGGGTTAACAGTATCTGTATACGCATAAGCAGTATCATTTACAATAACATGATTACCACCTTCCGCACTTAAAAATACTGATGACGTAACAGCACTGAAACTCCCGAGTTTTAAACCATTTACCAGTTCTGAAACATACGAGGATCCGTAATAAAAATTATCAGAACAAAATGCAACAAAAACATTTTCATCGTTAAAGGAATTCAAACTCCCGGGAAGGTCTTCAGGTGAAATGCAGGAAACACCGGAGATTACATCCGAAGGAGGTATTTCGAAGCCTGAACGACATACTACAATGTGCCGCAATAACGGATAAACAAATTTTCTGATTCTTCTTAATGCCCGATTATATTCAACTGGATTTCCGGCTTCATGATAGCAAACGACATACGGAAAAATAAATAACGGGGAAAGTTCGTTTTTCTCAAAAATATAGTTAAGTCTGTCGACCATGGTATGGTCTGCGAGAAGTTTCCGGTTCCACAGAAGATGAAGAGATTTGGCATCAGCATCGCCCGCTGAGTTGATAAGTTTCCCGAAAATTGCTGTATTAATTCTGTCATAACGGGTTTCACAGAAAGGGTGAATATCAGGTCCCAGACGTCCGAAAAGGTCGTTACAGCCATGCACATCCACAAAAGTATCTGAAACGTAAAAAGTCAGATCCTTTGTTGGCATACCGAGAGGCAGATAATATGATTTTTTGTTTACGGATTTGTAAACACCAACTCTTGAATAAATACCGGTAAAGATGGTATCGAATAATCTGAGATTATAAAATTCTCCTTTAACATCAATATCGATACACCTGATAAAATCCCACAATACGATTCTAAAACCCAGAGTTTTTGCACGAGCAATTATCTTCTTTTCATTGCGGGATTTTATAACATGATCTGTAATAACTACTCTAAGGGATACTTCTTCAAGTAATTTAATATAATTATTTTCATTCAGCTGAACAAACTCACATTCATTTGAAACAGATAAATAATCATGGAACAGCACAGGTACAGCTATGGGACATTTTGTGGAAGGTTCTTCCTGAAACCTTGCATGATTATCACTGAAACTCTTTGTTACAGGAATATCACGTCTTAAAAGAAGCTTGTTATCAATTCGTAACGGATCCAGTATTTCAGCATCTGAAAAATCTGATATACAGAACATAATCCTGATATAGGATGTATTTTCAGGCATTTCAATAAATTCTGTAATATCAAGAATTCCATCTTTGATATTTTTATTAGTTATATAAGCAAAATCACTGACGCATTCTGAATAATTATCGATCTGATTATTTTTACATTTTTTTATTACATTATAGCTGTTATCAAGAAAAAAATAAAAGAGTATTCCAATGCGGTCATTTTCATTAATAAAAATCTTTTTTAATTTTAAAAGCAAACTCACCGTACAGTATAATTTCTCGATCTTAATGTAATACGATTCACAAATGACTTTACTGAACATTACAGGCGGACAAAAGTGATCATTTTTAACACAGGCACTATTTAAACATTCATACGTAACCGAAGCTGTTTTAACTGAATTATAAGCATGAATAATCCTGTCGGCCTCGTTCTTTTCATGTTCATTAAAATTATTAAAGGGAATTCTGGTTATGTAATCATAAGACTCTTCAATACGATTCATTTCAAACAACCGAAACGCCAGCCACTTCTGTTTCGCAAAATCAGACTGTTTCCTCTGAGACTCCTTCATAGATTCTATTGAATGTTCAGGATAAAGAAAAAAATATGATATGGCCAAATTATAAAGTTCGTCAGCTGTTTCACCAGGTGCAATATTTCTTTTTATAACGTCATATGAATTATATTTCTTCAAACGAATCAGGTTTGAAAATCTTGTAAACATTCTGGCAAAAAACATATAAAACCCACCGCCCGAAAAGCAATAATATTATTCTATAACAAAGCGCCACATGACCACATAATCATTTGACCGGTTTCAGATACTCTCTTATGGTATGCAACACTTTCTTCTTTGGCATTGCCTGATGTGAGAACAGCTGATTTTCAATATCATTTTCTATGATAAGCTTGTAATTAAACTTTCGACGCTCAGCACTTGTCAGTATTTTAATTTCATCATTAAAAACACTGATATGACCACCATCCATGGAATAAAAATGAATAACAGTCCTGAAACCCGGAGAATATTTTCTAAAAATACTGCCAAACCCCAAATCGCTTCCGTTTACAGAACTTGCAAGACTTTTTACATCCACTTTCAAATGTTTAGATAAATATTCATTTGAAAACCTGTTCTTTAAAAGATTAGATTGAGGACATTCACAAAAACAAAGATCCGGTCTTAAAAAACATGAGAATAAAAATGCAGAAAAACCGCCCATGGAAGAGCCATAATTAATTATAGGACCGCATTTATCGACATCAGTATTAAGAATTTCTTTCCTGATATATTGTGCAATTTCAGGAAGAATGCTTCGTCCATCTTCAGAAACAAACCAGGAACTCTCTGTATTCCCATGAACAAACTGAAAGGGATCCGATACAAATATGGTACAGTACCCTCTTAAATCATTCGCCCATGTCAATCGGGTATAGTATGGCCATTTCACAAATCCCGTTGCCGCTTTCTCCCCGGTGTATCTGCTTGGAAAAAAAATAACTACTCCATTGTTCTTCTTTTTTAGATTGCATACCCTAAGACGAAGCGTAACACCAAATGACTGACTGTCCCAAATGTGGGTGGACATACTGTCGGCATAAGAGAATGAAAGCAATCCCAAACAAAAACAGCAGGGTTTTCGCAACACAACAGAAAAACGTACATAGCAAATATTCTTTGGGTCTGTTCCTCCTTCGGCCAGAAACTCCCCTGTCAGAAGCATATTGCCATTCGGTTTTACAGCTATAGCACCTATTTGATTATCTTTGCTGTCAAACATCAATAAGAAAAAATCAGCGTCATCATAGTTATATGTAACATAATAATTTTTACCGGTACTCGATAACATTCTTCCTACCGAACGAAAAAGATCTTTGATTTGGTAACCGGGCACCAAACTAAAATAGAAAGGGATATCGCAGTCTGAATAAGTACTTGGAAAAAAAGCCCTGTGATGATCACCCGGAACAATGGTGTTTGGGGATTGGGACCCCTGAACTGCGACACTCTTACGACAAATGCAGTATGCGGCCGTATCAGATGTTTTTGAAAATTCTGACTCGAGTTCCCCTATAAAAAACCTGTTTTTAAAAACAATTCTAGCCGAAGCATTCCCTGAGTACTTAATTTTAAGACATTTCTTTTTCGTAGATTTCCGGGTTATAACTTTTACAGAGACATGTCCCAAAGATTCCGAAGAGCATCCGGAATCCAAAATTTCATACTGCAAATCAGCAAAGTTTATCACTACGGCCCGATAATACACCATTAAACCTCGTATTGCCAAAACAGTCTCTGTGGAATTTTTAAATTTGAGACAGTATGTTAACGTAATTTGGAATATAACTTACCACAACACCAATATCTGATAATCAACCGCCCGAAGTATTGATATCAGGATTCATAAAATATACAGATATGCATTTTAGGTAAAAATCGTTCATACATTTACACATTACTAATTAATAATCACCACCATTGTTTTTTATCAAATTTAATTCCTGAGTAATAATCTTATCCAATGTCAAATTATTTTTCACCATTAAAGATGTAGCCTGACTCATCTTTTCAAAAACATCGGGATTATCCACAAGATACGATATAGCTTTTGCAATAGACTCCGGGTCCTCCTGTTCTGTAAGCATCGCAGTATTATCATCAACAAATTCCGGTATTGCCGCAACTCTGGTGGTTACAGGCACAAGCCCCGAGGATCGGGCTTCATCCCTGGATACCCCCTGTGTATCATATCTCGAAGGGCACAGAAATATTCCGAATCGGCTATGTAATTCCGCAATCTCGTAGTGGGACAAAAATGAACGTTTTACCTTTACGTTTGGAAATTTCTTTAGTATAGAAACAGTATTATCAAAAAGCTTACCATCACCTACTATAAGAATTTCAAACTTATCAAAATCCTTTCGAGATGAAAGCAAATTAATTGCTTTCATTGTTAAATCATTGGCATACATTCTCGTTGCAAAAGGTCTGACAGATAAAATCTTATATCTGTCTTCCGGTTTCTTAGCCTTATATTTAAAAATACCAGTATCAATCGGATTGTTAATAATAGAGTAAGAAGATTTCGGAATTACAACCCCGTAATCCTGCATGACAACATCAGCCAAAAATTTTGACACAAAAATCAAATGCAGATTTTTGGGAATATCAGTAAGAATTGGAAGCCAAAACTGTCTTAGGGATTCGCTGGTCCTTTTTCCAAATTCAATTTCCTCCTTAGTAATATAGTTGTAACTCCGTCTATTAAAAAGCAGGATATCCGAACCATGACACCACACAAAAATCTTAATAGTATCTGGCAGAACACAAAGACTTTTCCAAATTCCAGGTGTCATGAAGTGAACTAATACTGTAGTGATATTGCACTTCAGCAATTCATCCAGTGTCTCACTATTGCCAGATACAATATCAACACCTTCGTATTCATAGTAATCAAGTTCTCCGTAGTTGAGAACGAAAACCAGCGGTTTCTCCCCCTTTGCCATGTACCCTCTGACTCTGGAATGAACAAAGGCATAATTGTATATATCATTATAAGATGGATATCTATGAACAATAATGACAGTCTTTCTTATATTAAATACTCTTTTTGGAAGCTCTCTGAATTCTTCAAAAAACAGTCCCTCTATTACGGAATTACCGGTTCCTGCAAGGCGCAAACCTAATTTTATGTGCGTAGCGTTTCCCGGAATGCTAATCTGGATATTGCAGTTGGGATTACATAACTTACTGGCTATCATTTTGTCATTATTATAAAAATAATAAGCAATACCTATTTTAGCGCCATGAATTTTCAAATATAACGTAAGTATATCGTTAACCGCCAATTCAGATACAGCAAACTTTCTGGGAAATATAATATATCTATGCTGTGAGTTAGGCAGATTAAACGATATATGCAGCTCATTTCCTATTATTTTAAAACTAGCAGGTATCGAATTTTTTATATAAAACATGCTAAAAATTTTTGAAAGCAAAGATCCTGAACCTGATAAAGAATTGCCAATCTCATGATATATGCAATCTATAGAAAGTTTTTTGGTGACAGAATTCATCATAAGACGTTTGGTTTCAGCCACATTTACAACATCGACTGTTTCCGCCATATTCTGAAGATCCCGCAATGGGCAGCCGCAATCAGTAACCCCCTCATCATCTTCAAACTGACTGCAGAACTTGCTATCAAGTGAAAAAAGGTTTGCATTTCTGCAATAATTAAAAGGATCAACCTTCAGATTTCGCGCATAAATCAGAGAATGAGGGGAACGGCTGTCTTTATCCGTATCCCTCCTATGCTGAAGATGCAATAAAAGAGTTTCTTTATTTAAAAGACTCTCGTCCATCCAAAGCTTATCAGAATAAGTATAAGTCTCATCATGAACATTATCATTGAAAAAATGATCCTTATCTTTTACCTCAAAAAGTACAGATTTTGAATAATTACCAGCATTATCAAAAATTGATGCAATAACAAGATCTAAAACATAGTTTTTGCCATAGTAATTATTAACAGAAAAACATGCGAAATAATCAGACGTGGAATTACCATCCCTGTCCTCATTATTTAACATTGTTTCAAAATCTTCCAGACTTCTGAGAAGTACAATCCCCTCGTCAACATTTTCAGTTTTCAAAGAAGTGATAATCACCATGTTCTTATGCTGATAAGACTGAGATCTGTACATTGCAGTCAGCCTCTCAAAGTCCTCACCACTTTCTGCTACTGCCCACACTGTAACTGCAGGCAAGGTACAAAAGTCTTTTGCCGAGATTCCTGACTTTTCAAAAATATATGCCAATGCATTGCGACAGGTAAATTCACTGAATACTTTTCTGAGCCCCAGAAGCTGCAGCTTTCTCCGTCTGTATGGAGCATTATCAAGATTCTTAAATCTTCTTACTAAATCTTTTCCGTCAGCACTGGAAAGAATCAGATCTCCCAGCAAAATCTTTGAACCGGCAGCATAGTCAGACAAAACAAATGTATTGCAAGCTAATGACTGAAGAATATTTTTATTGCATGACAGAGTTTTACCGGACGGATTCAGAGCCAGTGAATACGAATATCTTTTATGGAGATTATTAATTTCAGATTTTTTGAATAT
Organism: uncultured Ruminobacter sp.; assembly: GCA_902776415.1. Taxonomy (GTDB): domain Bacteria; phylum Pseudomonadota; class Gammaproteobacteria; order Enterobacterales; family Succinivibrionaceae; genus Succinimonas. The sequence continues at coordinate 20,613 of CACYPY010000014.1, read as the reverse complement.
ACCCTCTTTAAACTTCAACAGTAAATTATCAGCTTTATCAGTTAAAGCTTCGTCATCGGCTGACTTTTCGGCATCAGCTCCGTCTCCGGAACCTGCTTCAAAAAAAATATCAATATCCTTATAATCTGACACACATTTCACAAAATCCTCCGCTTTGGCACAATCTTGTGAGCCATACGTCAAACAACATTTATCTAATTTTGGCGCAGTAACCACAGGATTGAATACCCTGGGCTGGATACAGAACGGAAGAAAAAATACATTGTGTTTGTTAGTTAAGGACTTATATTTTTCGATACTATCAAGATCTGAAGTACAGATATAATCAAAAAGCACCGCAACGGTACAACAATCTTCAGAACGTACTGAATCATTCAGGTCCCAAAAAACAGCAGGAATCCTTTTTTGCCTGCACCAGTCAATAACTTCATTAAGTTCTGATGATGCTTTTGACAGCTTGTCATACCACAGATTATTGGTATCGGACACGGGAGTAACAAATAGCAACCTTGGGTTGATGCTATCAAGTTGCGACTGTATGTCTGTTGAGTTCAGTCTGTAAATATTAACTTCGTACGAATAACAGTCAGCAATGAAATCATCTGTAATAGAGGCTATACTTATATCAGAAATGCTTTGCATTATTCACCCTCTCAAATTTATCAATGAGTCCGGTGCAAAAAGTCGATTGATGCCTTAGTCCGATACAACGAGACCTTTAAAATAGCCATCCGTTTTTGGCAAAAATGGTGTTTTTGGACTTTTTGCACTCCACTCATCAATTTAAATCAGATGTTCTTACGGAGTTAAAATATTCTCACAGGCGGATAATGCCAACAGAATCTAACAGTTCTCCTTTTCCCAAAAAAAAAGCAATAATGTGCAAAAAATCCAAAAACATCACTTTTGATAAAAATGAATGGCAATTTTAAAGGACTTGCTTTATTTAACCGGGACAGGGAATAACTATTTGCGCTGAATTCATATATTATATGGGAAAAATTGGCGGTAACTACAATTCTAACATAGCTACCGCTTCCACATTCCTGCCAGGATGTTCACAAAATATGGAAAATCCAAATAAATGACATCAATTGGCAGGATGAAAATATTAAACACAACATCCGTCACAACGAGATTTTTAAGAGTATTGCATAACACTCATCAAAAAATCATCAGTCCACATGATCCAGAATAACCGCTTTGAGAAGCTGGAACATGCCCATCACCAGCAGCAGTGTTATCCAGGTGGCGAAGAAGCAATAAAAACGATCCGGTTTCATGGCAAATTCCGGACGCAGCGGAGCCTGAATAACCGAAACATGCTTGATAAGCCGGGCGGCATTCATCTGTCCCTTAACCAGGCCGGTAAGGGCCGAAGAGTAAATCTCCTTCTTGAATTCCACATCCATCTTTAACAGCTGTTCCTGCTCCACCAGTTCATTAAGGGCCGTGCTATCCCGGGATGTCAGCTTGCTGCGAACCCTCTGAAGCTGGTTTTCCACTGCTTCAAGATTCTTTCTCAGAGTCTCCGCCAGCTGATTCCCGCCCGCCAGTGCCGGGGGCAGGGAGTTGATTCTGATGGCAAGCTCAGACTTCTGCTTTTCCAGATCCATAATGAGTTTCTGATACCCCTCAGCCTCGGCGGTGGGGGAGCTCAGATTCTTCCTGTTCTGAAAGCTCAAAAGATTCTGATTGGCCTTTAGAAGCTCATTTCTGGCCAGATCCACCTGCTTTTCCAGAAATACCACCTGATCATTGGCGATTTCATGACTTACCCGGTTCATAAAGGATTCGCCCTCGCTGACCAGGAAAGAGGCAATATTGTAGGCAGTTTCCGAATCAAAGGCTTCTGCTCGCAGTTTTACCACCCCGCTGAACTCGTCATAATTTACCGTGACACGGTTCAGGAAGTACTTGTAGAACCATTCGGTTTCGATATCCTTAAACCACATTCTGGAAAAGAAGTCATGACTCTTGTCACTGTAATGTTTGCGAAGGTGCAGTTTGGCATCGGCCTTCTTCAGCATGTCCACCGACAGAAGGTACTCCCGGAGAATAAGCTGATCCGTCTTGTTACCGGCATTCCCGCTGAACAGGCTCAAAATTTCTCCGGGATCTCCGGATCCGGCTGTATCGGTATTCTGCACAAAGAACACCGACTCAGAAACATATCTTCCGGAAGCACAGGCCCAATAGCCGCTAAGAACCAGACCTAAAATAACAATAATAATATTGAGAACCTTGAATACCCGATTGACAATCCTGGTAGTCTGCCCCAGTTTTTTCATGGTGGCGGTGTTGATTTCCGGCTCGGTTTTCCCGGCCGGGGCCGGAGCTGCCGTCTGTGGCTGCGGAGCTTTCTCTGTCATTTCTTTATGGTTTCCTTATAAGCGTTCAGAGCATCGTCTATGTCGTCATACCAGGTTGCCTTTCCCTTATACAGAAAGATCCCTGACTTACAGAAGGTTTTAAGCATGGCATCATTGTGCGCTACCATAATAATACTGGACCTGCCGGCTAAATCCTTAAATGCCTGTGCCGCTTTATTTCGAAAAGCCGCGTCACCGGCAGAAGTAACCTCATCCGAAACGTAGACATCAAAATCAAATGCCAAAGACAGTGCAAACTGAAGGCGGGATCTCATACCGGAAGAATAGGTATTAACCGGCTTGTCAAAGGCCTTGCCAATGTCCGCAAAATCTTCAATGCGGCGGATCTTTTCGGCCATATCATTCTCAAATCCCTGAGCCCGGCAGATAAACTTGGCATTCTGTCTTCCGGTCATGGTAGGTTCCACGCCGCCGTTTCCCATGGGCCAGGAAACCCGGCAGTGGCGTTCCACAGTACCATACGAGGCATAATCAGCTCCGCAGATGATCCGAAGAAGGGTGGATTTTCCGGCTCCGTTACTGCCCACAATACCCACGCTGCGGTTTTTCGGAATCACCAGACTGATGCCCTTTAAAACCCAGTCTCCAACCCCCTGCCGGGAAGTGTATCTTTTGTAAATGTCCTTAAGAACTATCATTGTCTCACCAGCCTTGTTTCCAGAGCCTGATAAAGAGCCATGCCAATTACAACCAGCACCAAATCCCATGCATACAGATATGCCATACTGACATCCACAGTATGGTAAAGTTCTCCCCAGATTCCAATACGAAAAGCCTCAACCCCATGCACTGCCGGGTTTATCATCATAAGCCCCTGATACGGTTCCGGAATAATCCCCACCGGCATCATAATCCCGGAAATAATATACATGGGCATCAGCAGCAGCTGTAATATAAAACCGCTGTCCGGAACCAGCCTCATTGAAACTGATGAAATCAGGCCGTATCCGAACCCCAGAAACCAAAGTCCGAAAAACGCCAAAATGCAGAGTATCAGGTCATCGGGAAACATCTCAAAACCGGCCGCCTGAAATGCCGCCATGATTATCAGGGATATGAAAAACATGGCAAAGGCTTCCACCCATCCACGGCAAAGTGCCGCATCAAAGGGACGCACCTCGCGAAATGCAAAGAAAGGCTTGCTGCAATCAATAGAATGCAGTACCTGAACCGCCGTCCGTCTGAATACAAAAAAAGCCATCATCCCCATAGCCAGCCATGGCTGCACCTCAACCCCCTGAACCGTTCTGCTTCTTACAATACTGTAAATCGCAGCAATAAATATAATATGGATCGAAGGTTCCACTATCAGCCACACCCATGCCGCCCGGCTTCCGAAAAACCGGCTAAGACAGTCCTTCAAAAAAATAGCCTTCCAGACTATCATTGTTTTTTTAAAAGGATTACTGCTCATAGCTTATAACCAAATCCCTCAGTTTGTGAGATTGTTGATGGAATTACCCCAGGACATGGCAGGATTCACAATGCTTCCGATAAGTCTCAGGAACTTCGAAAGCTCGTAACCGGAAGCCGGAGCCACATAAATAATGTCGCCGTTCCGGATTCTGAACGTCTGGGCCGCAAAAAAGCTGTCCGGCCTCCCGAAGTCAATCTGATAAACCACCGGTATCTTTTCGGCATTCCCGGAAATTCCGGAACCGGAATTAATGCCGGACTTCCCGGCACTATCTCCCGTAAGAGCCAAAGAAAGCTTCTCCCAGTTTTCCCGTTCCTCAAAGCGGAACACAAAAACTCCGGCGGGATTGGCCTGATTGTCATTAAGACCGCCGGCTCTGGACAGGGCCTGAGCCAGATTGGCTCCCACGGCCTCCAGGGGCACCTCCTGAGACCTTCCGGCAGCCCCCATTACCATAAACGTCCAGGGCTTCAGGGTAGCCACCAGCACGTCTCCGGAAGCAAGAGTGATATTCTCCTCGGAATTTTCAATTACCCGTGCCAGCGGGACATCGGCGGTTACATTGTTTCTGGTAAGCTTCAGCATAATCTTGTTGTAGCTTTCCGTAACACCGCCGGCCTGAGCCACGGCATCCAGAATCCGCTCCCGTTTTACCGAAAGCGGGATATTCATGGAGCTCTTCACATCACCCAGGACGGTAACCGTCTCTCCGGTTCTTGAAGGGACATGCACCAGCACCTGGGGATTGTTGGCCTTGGAACCCAGGGCCTTCAGAATCCTGTTTTCAATTTCCCGTACCGTATTTCCCTTAACGGAAATTCTGCCGGCAAAGGGAACATTGATCATGCCGTCCGCTTCCACCACCTGCGTAGGAAGCTTTTCGGACTTTACGGTAAGATCGGATCCCTCCAGATTGGCGGTTCCGAAAAGCAGTGCCGGAGCACTTTCCCAAATGTAGATATCCAGGGAATCTCCGACAGCCACCCTATAGGTAGCGTTCCCGGCATTGCCGAAGGTTTTGAAAAACGACTGCGGAACCGTAAGACTCTCCAGAATTTCTCCGGTTCGCCCGTTAACCTTTATGAGCGGCACCGGAGACTCATAGCCTTCCTGACTGTCGGAGGTCACATCCCCGTAGGAAGGGCCGCCCCGGGGCATGGTACAGCCTGAAACCATAAAAACACCGGAAAGAGCCAGTGCAGAAATCAGTAAACCGCAAGCTTTTCTTTTAAAAATCCGCATTTAACAACACCTGAAAACTTTATTCCTGTCAGACCTTTATAATTCCGTATTTCCGGCACAGTCCGGCCAGAACCTCTGCCGTGCGCTCCAGATCGGCATCCGTATGATCGGCGGTAATGAAGAATCTCAGCCGGGCTTCCTGCTCCGAAACTGCCGGATGAATAATCGGATGAACTGAAATACCTTCCTCAAAAAGATCTCCCGAAAGCTGCACCGCGATCCGGGAGCTTCCGGTAATAACCGGAATCACCGCATACCCCCGGGCATGCCCGGTATTGATGCCGGCATCCTTAAGAAGCTTCAGGAATTTTGCGGAATTCCGCTGCACTTTGCCGACTCTCCAGTTTTCGGAACGCATGAGATCCAGAGCGGTAAGGACGCTGTACGCCATAACCGGAGACATTCCCACGCTGTAAACAAAACCCGGAGCATAATACCGGAGAATGTCCGTAATCTCCCCGGAGGCTGCAATATAGCCGCCGCAGCCTGCCAGAGTCTTGCTCAGGGTCCCCATCCAGATATCCACATCCCGGGGATCGCACCCGAAATGCTCGAAAAGCCCCCTGCCGTGCTCTCCCAGTACTCCCAGGGAATGCGCCTCGTCAATCATGAGAAAACAGCCGTAACGTTTCTTGATCTTTATAAGCTCCGGAAGATCCGCAATATCGCCGTCCATGCTGAAAAGCCCCTCGGTAACCAGGAGGGTTCTTCTGAATCTGCTCCGGTTCTTGTCAAGGATCTGGCAAAGTGCCGTGAGGCTGTTGTGGGCATACGGAAAATACTGAGCACCGGAAAGCTTTATGCCTTCAATAATGCTGTTATGGCTCAGGCAGTCATAGACTATCAGATCACCTTTCCCGAAAAGAGTGCTGATGGTGCTGACATTGGTGGCATGACCGCTGACAAATACCAGAGCGTCATCTGCAGCATAAATGCCGGCCAGCTCCTTTTCCAGATTCCTGTGAAATGCCCGTTCCCCCGCCACCAGTCTGCTGGCTCCGACAGAAGTGCCGTATAGCTTTGCCGCCTCATAAACATGCCGGGATATCACGGGATTCCGGTTCAGTCCCAGATAGTTGTAGCTGGAAAAATTGATGTAATCCCGCTTCTGAATTACCGCCCGGGCTCCGTCAGTGCTGTCCATCTCCCGAAAAAAAGGAACCGCAATCCCGCATTTTTCGGCAAACGTTTTTGCAAAACGAATATTCTCCATCAGAGGATGATGCTTAAAATCAAGATAAGTGGGATCCACGGCATCCCGGGGAACCGGCATTTCCCCTCCTGCAGGATGTCCGTCCCCGCTCTCCGAAATCTCCCGGCTCCTGTCAGCCCGGATACTATTTGCAAGAGACATAAGTCCGGAAATTCCGGACTTTCCGGTACCGGTCTTATCGTTATCAGTCATTGCAGCCCCCTGAAAAACCTGTCATCCAAAAACGGTCCTTGAATACCGTCAGTCCCGTTCCTGCCATCAGAGCCCTTTGTCAGCCATAACTTCGCTGTCCTGCTCGGTCAGATGGAGAGAAGCCATGGCTTTGGCGGCGCTGTCCTGACGGGATTCATCATCTTCGGAAGCTTCACCGGTTCCGGTAATCTTGCCGTAAAGACGATCTGCCAGGATTCTTACCGACGGCTTGTCCTGGAAGAGCATTACCGAAATTCTGGTTCCCAGCTTCTTCTCAAGCCCCACCACCAAATCCATGGCCATTAACGAATCCAGTCCCAGTTCATGAAGATTCCTGTCAGATCCAATATCCTGAACCGAAAGTCCCAGGGTTTCGGCAGCTTCCGAGGAAAGAACCTCAATAATCAGCTTCACAGCCTCCTCCCGGGACATCCGGAGAAGCCGGTCCCGAAGACCGGCCCCGGAATTCTGGTCAGCCATTGTATCAGATAATCTCAGGGACAGGGCATGAAGTCTGCCCGGAACGGCATCAAGACTGCTGACGGTACGGTTCCAGTCCATGCTGGCCACTACCTGCACGCCGCCCTCAAGAATAATGTCCGGAAGCATTTTAAGGGCATCCTGCGCCCGGAGAGCCATGGCACCGCCGCTTCTTTCCAGGGACTTCATAACTCCGGCATTGGCAGTGAGATAGCCGGCATCTCCGATAGGCCCCCATTCCACACAGGCGGCATGAAGCCCTGATGATCTTCTGAGCGCACAGAGACCCTCCAGCGCGGAGTTTGCAGCCACATAATTGGCCTGACCGATATTGCCGATGGCCACGGAGACCGATGAGTACATCACAAAGCAGCTGAGATTGTCATCCAGAGTTTCCAGATGGAGATTCAGCGCCCCCTGATATTTGGGATTCAGAACCTCGGCATAACGGGATGCCGACATATCTCCGAGGAAGGCATCACGGAACACGGCTGCGGCGTGAATGATGCCGGTAAGCCGGATTCCTGCCGTTCTGAGGTCTGCCAGCATGTCGTGAACCTCATTGCGATCCGCAACATTGCAGGATCTGGTAATTACCTCCGTGCCTTTTTCCGTAAGCTCCCGAACCTTCTCCGCGCATTCCGTAGTCAGAGCGCCACTGCGGGAAACCAGCACCAGACGCCCCGCTCCCAGGGATGCCAGGAAACAGGCAGTTTCAAAACCAAAGCCCCTGGTGCCTCCGGTGATCAGCCAGGTGCTCTCTTTCGAGAATACCTCCCGGGTAACCGGATTCCTGGCAGAAGGCTCCTTAACGGCCGTGCTCTTCTCAGGGACTTTATTCTCAGGAAAATCCTCCATGGAAATAACGATCTTTCCGATATGACCGCCCTGCTGCATGAGCTTGAAGGCATCTATCACTCCGGATGCCGGGAATACCGTATAGGGCAAAGGTCTCATAACGGCAGTACCGGAATTCCCGCTTCTGAAAAATGTTCCCAGCTCTTCCATGATCCTTCTGGCTTTCTCCGGTCTGAATCTGAACAGCTGATCCACATCCACGGCAAAGTAACTGACGTTTTCCCGAAGCGGCCGAATCCCGATGCCGGTATTCTCCACATAGTCTCTCTTGCCAAGTTCGATAAACCTGCCGAAAGGACGGAGAATGCTGAGACTCTCCAGCATAGCCTCTCCGGACAGGCAGTTCAGCACGGCATCAACTCCTTCGCCGTCGGTATCCCGCAAAACCTCGTCATGAAAAGCCAGCGTTCTGGAATTATAGATATGCCGGACTCCCAAAAGCTTCAGGAAGTCCCGTTTTTCCCGGGAGCCTGCGGTAGCATAAACCTCAAGTCCGAGATGCCGGGCAATCTGGATGGCGGCAATGCCGACACCGCCGGCAGCACCGTGCACAAAAAGCCGCTCGCCCTTCTCGAGTCCGGCCAGAGTATGGAGAGCATACCAGGCGGTAAAGAACACCACGGATACCCCGGCCCCCTCGCCGAAAGACCAGTTGTCCGGAAGTGCGCTTACCGCATATACCGGAACATCTATCATTTCCGCAATGGTGGCGGAACCAAGTCCGAATACCCGATCTCCTATGCTGAATTCCGTAACCTCGCTGCCGATCTCCATGACGGTACCGGAAAACTCTAGTCCCAGGAAGGGCCCTGAAAAGCCGTTACGAAGCACTTCGTCAGGCACCAGTCCCATGGTCATCATCACATCACGGAAATTAAGTCCGGAGGCGGCAACCTTTATCCGGAGATCCTTAGGTCCCGGTTCTCCCAGTTTTCTGGTCTTCCAGGAAAGATTCTTAAGTCTGCCGGCCTCGGTGAAATCCAGATACCGGGTTTCCGCGGCGGATGCGGTACCGGATTCTTCGGAAGCGGCTGAAGATACCCCGGAAGTGCCAGGTGCGGAAATCTTCTCCTCCAGTACCGGACGATAACGACCGCTCCCGGAAAGTACCACCTCATCAGGGCCGGTACCATTAAGAATTTCGTCGCAAAGCCCTTCAAATGTCGGGTCTCCAAGATCCGGACGGAAATCTCCCTGAAGAGTGATGCTCCGGATATTAAGCCCCGGAAGCTCGTTTCTGATAACCCTGGCAAGTCCCGCAATCGCGGACTCGGCGGGAGCGTTGAGAACATTCTGAGTTACCACGAGAAGTTCTGTCCGGTTCCGCTTCTTATCCCTGGCGGAGACTTCGGCAAGCTTTTCGGAAAACACGGTAAGAGCATTAAGTATTTCCGCCAGAGGAATTTCCCCGGGATCCGGTTCCGTACACAGCGTTTTAAGTCCGCAGGGACTCAGGAACACATACTTCTGACAGCGAGGATTCGCGGAACCGATGTCATCAGAAGAAGAGGAGAAGGCAGCAAGCGGATCCCCGGCAAATCCGGCATCCAGGATATCCGTTTCAAAACCGCTGACGGCGCTGAGGGATTTTAACAGCCTGAAGCCGTCAGAGCTTTCAAGTCTTTCGGAAAACTCTCCGGATGCCCACGGCAGGGAAATCCGGATACTGCCGCGGCAGGAACCGTTACCGGAATTGTCGTCGGAATACTGAAGAGCTTCGGCATTCCCTCTTTCAGCCACCATGAAGTAAGGACCGGCGCTGATCTCTCCTGTGGCAGCATCACTGAGCACGGAAACATTGTCATAATGAGCATCCTTCAAAACCCTTTCCCAGAAAGACGGTGTCTTTAAAGGCGAGACCGGAGTGCCGTTACTGTACTGCCACCAGCTTCTGTTTCTTCCGGAAACCAGGTCCGCATAAAATACCGGATAACGTTCCAGAGAAACCAGAAGTCCCCCGGGAGCCAGAATCTTCCTGATGCCGTCAAGCACTCTCATAACTCCGGTGCCGCTTCCGCTTAATCCCCGGTGCATCACCACAAGATCGTAGCTCTCAGGAATCGCAGGATCCTGCAAATCATACCGGAGCTGCGCTTCGGCAGTATCAAAACACGGCTCCCTGCCGGCGCCGGCACTGCCGCTGACAAATGCGGCATGTACCAGAAGAACCCGATCTCCGAAAAGTTCCTGAAGAATGTTGCCAGGCAAGGATTGCGATCCCGATCCGGCCCCGATTTCCAGAACCCGAACAAGAGGACGGCTTTCCGCATCCCCGGGATAATTGTCCTGATACCTGCGGAAAAGGCACTCTGAAAGTTCCCTGACAAGAACCTCCTCGCCCTGAAGCTCCGCCGGACATTCGGTATCCCGGAGCATCTCAAAAATACTGTCAGGAGCGCCGCCATTATCCACGGCCGGGGATTCCGCATCTTCGGAGAGTGCCTCGTCCAGATTTTCCCCGGATCTGAAGGCATTCAGAAGCGGCCTTAATGAAAAACCGTCCCCGGAAATAAGATCCTGAACATAGCCTTCGGTATTCTCCCGAAGCAGGTTCTCCCCGGCAGGAGCCGGCCGGCCTGATTCATCCAGAAGCCCCTTCTCCGTCAGCACGGAACAGAGGTAGCGACCAAGAGGATGCTTTTCAAAATCGGCACGGGAAAGTCTGCTTTCGGATACGGCCCGGAGAGCGCAGATCATGGTAAGAGCCTCCAGAACCGGATAGCGCTCCTCGTACCAGCGTGATCTGTGGGCCAGTGCTTCAGGGGATGATCTTCCGTTAACGGCTTCAAACGACATATCCGTCCCGAAAACGCCGTTTCTGGTCCGGGAAGGAGCCTCTTTCAGAGTGTAATGCCACAGGGGCACGGAGGCTCCTTCGGAAGACGCTGTACGTACTTTCGGGAAGGCTCTGAGCTCGGCCCCCTTTATAACGCCGGCAACGGTCCCATCCGCGGTACGGAAAATAAAATCCGCCGAAATGCTTCTTGAGGAGCAGGCACCGGGAATAACCGTTACTGCAGCAATATCCGCGCCGCGTCTGAAGGAAATTCTGCCGAAACCTACCGGAAGATAAAGCCTTCCGGAGGTGTCGGACCTTCCGGTCACCAGGAGAGCCTGCAGTGCCGCATCCATTATTCCCGGATGAACAATGTACTTCTTGCGATCCGGAATGTCGGATACCAGCCTTACCTCAAGAGTCGCGGTCTCGGGATCCGGAACCGCCTCGGCAATCAGACTGAATTCCGGGCCGTATTCAAGTCCCAGACTGACAGCCGTTTTATAAACATCTTCACGGGTGCATGCCCGGATCTCTCCAATATCCGCAAGAGCCGCACCGTTCTTTTCGGGATTACTGGCAGGAAGCTCCGGAAGAGAAAGTCCGGACACCATTCTGCCGCAGGAATGAACATTCCAGGCTTCATCTTTGGCATATTCTCTGCTTTTTACTGAAAATGCCCCGTTGCTCAGGTTTACGGAAAGCTCCATGGCACGGCAGATATCGGGCTCGAACACCATGGAGCTCCTGATATCAAGATATTCGAGATTGACGATTTCCTCGTCGTAAACCGCAGCATGAGCTTCAAGAGCGGCCTCAATAAAATCGGCGGCGGCAAACACGCATTCACCGTCAACCTTATGAGAGCTCAGAAGAGAACTCTTATGCGGCTCGAGGATATTGTCAAATACCGGATCCGCGGTATTAAGCCGCCAGCCGAGCAACGGGGAAATTCGTCTCTGAACCGGAGACATTTCCGCTGTAGGCTTCACCGCATACTGCTTTTCTGTCCACTTGTAATGTGGAAGGTCCGTATGTTCGGGTTCATAGCCGAAACCGGAAGCATTCATCTCGCGAATATATTTCCGGAGCCTGAGATCCCAAAAGCCCGCTCCCTGATACAGGGTATGCTCCATAATGAATGACTGCAGCCTGGAATCCCCGTCCATTCCCTGAAGAAGAACGGAGGAAATCCTTGCAGAGGAAGTCTTGCCGGCTTCCTTTACATTTTCTCTCAGGTAGCGCTGCAAAACCGGAGTCGGAGCAATTTCAATAAAGCAGTCATAGCCGTTGCGAAGCATGGCTGACATGGCACTTTCAAACAGTACCGATTCCCTGACATTACTGCCCCAGTAGGCGGAATCGATGTCGCGGTCATAAAGATCACCGGTAACGGTAGAGTAGAATTCAATATCGCTTTTCAGGGGTACAATATCCCGAAGTTGCTCCTCGATATCCCCCTTTATCAGATCCATGGCCTTGCTGTGGAAAGGATAGTCAACCTTGAGCTTCTTGAAGAACACCCGGTTTTTGCTGCAGTATTCCCCCAGAATCTTCAGGCCTTCGTGAGACCCGGTAACGGTAATATTGGCCGGAGAATTAATCGCGGCCATGGAGATCTCATCCTGGATTCCCAAATCCCGCACCACCTTCTCAAAATCCTGCGAAGAGAGCGAGGCAGCCGCCATCCCCCCCATGCCGCGGGTTCTGTTCTGAAGAATGCTCCTCACGGCAATGGTTCTTACCGCATCGTCAAGAGAGAGTTTTCCGGTAGCATAGGAGCAGGTAATTTCCCCCATGCTGTGCCCGATAACTCCGTCCGGCTCAAAGCCCCTGTCCTTCAGTATTTCAAAAATACCGGCCTCCACCGCAAAAATCAGCGGCTGCGACACACTGGCATCCAGAATGTTTTCTGCAGTAACCGGAACCTTGCCGGAAAGATAATCCCTTATGGCATAACCAAGAAGCGGTTCCGCAATATCTGAAATCCGATCCGCGGTTTTACGGAACAGAGAATTGTCCCGGTAAAGACTGACTCCCATTCCTGCATACTGGGAACCGTTGCCGCTGAAGACAAATGCCGTTTTCTGACATTTTTTGTCAGCGGTATCACAGCTAACGACATTGGAAAGATCCAGGCCCTCGGCAAACATCAGAAGGCTGTCCCGAATCTCGGATACGGATGTGCCTGAAACCAGGAGCCGTTTATTCATAACCTCACGGGTATTAATGACTGCATTGCAGGTATTTAAATAACACCGGAGAGCCGACTCCTCCGGAAAGGAATCAATGAAATTCGCATATGAAACAGCCAGAGTCTTCAGGGAGTCCCGTGAAAAAGCCGTCAGAATAAAAGGCGGCAGATCCTGCCCGGCAGTCGGGGCTGAACCGGAGGGAACTGATTCGGAACCGGTGCGGGGAGCCTCGGAAAGAACGACATGGGCATTGGCGCCGCCGAATCCGAAAGAATTAACCGAAGCCATAAGCGGCAGGGATCCGTTGCGGGGTTCCAGAACCAGGCCGTCCTTCGGACAGAAGATATTGAGAGCCTTAAAATCGATATGAGAGCTGGGCTGATAGTCAAAGGGAACCCGGGGAATAAAGTGATGCTTTAATGCCAGTACCGCCTTGATAAGCCCTGCAAAACCGGAAACCGGTTCCATGTGTCCCAGATTTGCCTTAACGGAAGTGATGGGCAGGGGGCCCTGATGACTAAGACCATAAACGGAGGATATTGAATCCGCCTCTATGGGATCTCCCACCGGTGTGCCGGTACCGTGAGCCTCCACAAAATCCAGGTCTTCCGGAGCGATTCCGGCTTTTTCCAGAACCTGCTTCATGAGATCTGCCTGGGCTCTGGCCGAAGGCACGGTGATACCGCTCTTTCTGGCCCCGTCGGTATTGATACCGCTGGCTCTGATAACCGCATGAATGCGATTCCCGTCCTTCATTGCATCGGAAAGTTTCTTAAGGTAGAGTACTGCACCGCCCTCGGAACGGACATAGCCGTCTCCGCGGTCATCAAAGGGAAGACACCTGCCATTGGGAGACAGCATGGAGGCCTTGCTGAATCCGATAAAGGGACCGGGCTCAAAAAAGAGATGCACACCGGCGGCAATGGCGGAAACGGATTCGCCTCTCCTTATGGATTCGCAGGCCTCATGAATTGCCGTCATCCCGGATGAACAGGCGGTATCCAATGAAAACGAGGGACCTTCCAGATCAAAAATATAGGAAATGCGGTTGGCGGAAATGCATGCCGCGTTGCCGGTCATGGTATAGGCGCTTATCGAAGCCGGATCCTTGCCGGATCTGAACATGTAGTCACTGGCGGAAATTCCGGAAAATACCCCGCATCTGGTACCGCGGACGTCGTCCGGACGAATCCCGGCATCCTCAAAGCACTCGTAAACCAGTTTCAGAAGCAGTCGCTGCTGCGGATCCATCCACTCGGTCTCCCGGGGCGATATCCCGAAAAATGCCGGCTCAAAGCTGAGAACGTCGTTTATCACTCCGGCCCTGAAGGTAATACTTCGTCCGGGAGTGGTTTTTAAGGAATCCTGATAAAGATCCGTCGGCCATCTGGAAGCCGGAATCTCGGAAACTCCGCATTTTCCCTGCTCCAGAAGCTGCCAGAATGAAGCTTCGTCAACCACATTTCCCGGGAAACGAAACGCCATGCCGACTATTGCAATATCATTTGCAGCGGCAAAATCCTTATCAAAATTCTTTTCTTTCATAGTTCAGCTTTAAAAAACATATCCTGCGGGGACGCCCTCAGGAATAACCGATAAACTAAAAACAAACGCCGGAAGCACTCGGTAATCCGACTCCGGCAATGACGGACAAAATGTCCGACTCAAAAAAACAGGCTATAGTCCCTGCTGTAACAGTTCTGGCTTCGCAGGTATTTATCTCTTCCACAATCCTCTGGTATCAATCAGCGTCTGGCCTTCTGAAAATTCCGGATTAATAGCCCAGAATTCCCGGTGATCCACCAGAAGAAGCACCACATCGGCTTTTAAGGCCCTGTCAAGGGATGTCAGGGTAACTCCGGCATTCTTAAGAGAATCCGGCAGCTCCGAAATGTTCGGTTCCACCGCCATCACACGTCCCGGAAATTCCAGGGCAAGATCCCTGGTAATATAAACGGAGGGACTTTCTCTGAGGTCGTCAATATCCGGTTTGAAGGCCAGGCCGAGACATGCGATGACGGCATCGGATTTTCCGGAGGCGGTCACAGCATCATGTACCTGATTTTTAACCCATTCCGGTTTGTGATCATTCACATTCCTGGCCGTGCTGATGATTCTGGCAAGATCCGGGGTTTTGCTGACAATAAACCACGGATCAACGGCAATGCAGTGCCCGCCCACACCGGGACCGGGATTCAGAATGTTTACCCGGGGATGATGATTGGCAAGAGAAATAAGCTCCCAGACATCAATATGAAGCCGGTCGCAGATCAGGGAAAGCTCGTTGGCAAAGGCAATATTCACATCTCTGAAGGCATTTTCGGTAAGCTTGGACATTTCGCCGGTGCGGGCATTGGTCTCAAGAAGCTCGCCCTTTACAAAAATGCCGTAGATTTCGGCGGCCTTCCTGGCTGAAATTCTGTTGATGCCACCCACTATGCGGTCATTGTCGATAAGCTCGGACATGATCTTTCCGGGAAGCACCCGCTCCGGACAGTAAGCCACATAGACATCGCAGTCCTCGGAATCCTCAGCGGCAATTCTGAGATCCGGGCAGTTTTTCTGCAAAATGGACGCCACTCTTTCCGTGGTGCCTACCGGAGAAGTGGATTCCAGTATTACCGTATTTCCCTTTCTGATGAAGGGAGCAATCTCTTCCGTAGCCGCATCCACAAAGCTTAAATCAGGCTCATGGTTGTCGCCGGTAAACGGGGTGGGCACGCAGATTATAAAGGCATCAGCCTCACAGGCACGATCCGAGGCTTTCAGGAGGCCGTCAGACACGGCTTTCTGAACCACCTCACCCAGTCCGGGCTCGACAATATGAATTTTTCCCTGATTAATGGTTTCAATTGCGTGCTGATTTACCTCAACACCATGAACGGAGACCCCGTTTCTGGCAAACATTGCCGCTGTCGGCAAGCCAATATAACCAAGTCCGCAAATACAGAGCTTCACTGCAAGTATCCTATATCAACATTCATCAGCACCGAAAAACTCCACGCAAGGGAGATTGTACGGGAGAAAGATGTGCTATTTGTTATCCGCTCTCTCCGCGGGTTTGGATATGTTCACAGAACAGCTGCCGGGCAAGAAAAAGTTCTGACGGCGGCGGTATTCATGAAGCCCAAAAACCTCGGCTATTCTACCACACTATGCACTATTTTTGTGATCGGTAACACTTTCCGATACGACGGTTCCTCAGAGATTCGGGAATTTGCCGATGAATATGAGGCAATCAGGGAATTACCACAGTTCTGCGTAACAACGACGGTACTGAACAATATCCGCCGTACGCAAATGAAAAAATGACAACAGACAATGAAACACCGGATTGCTGTGGGTGCGGTCTGAAAAAATGGTAAAATCAAAATAATGACTACATAACTTCCTGCAAGAAAAACTCTCCGTAAGTGTACATAAGGATATACCGATGCAGATCGGGAGTTACCCTGAGATCGTCATCGGTAACATAAAATTCCAGCTGCTTCCGAGCCTGCTCCAGAAGATCCTCCCGCACCTTTTCCTTCGTTTCGTCCTTTGATGACGTATCCCGGACATATTTGAACTCGAAGATATAGCTCGGGCCTTTTCCGGTAAGATTCAGAACCACCAGGTCCGCCCTTCCCGCCCGGGTGCTGACAGACAGGAAATCATCATCTTCATCCTGACCGTCATCATCGTCATCCGGAGTGTCCGTCATCACATACTTTCCGTCATGCTTCACGGCATACTCCCGGATCAGTCTGAAGGCGGTACCGGTATTGAGAGCGAGTGCGGTATAAACCGCAAGGCCAATCTGAGCCTCGCACTGAAATGCATTGTCGGTATTCACAATGGCCCGGGCTATTTCCCTGAGAAACTTCTTAAAAACAGAAAGATCGTTCCTGACCGCAAGACTCCGGAAATCATAGCTTCCTTCAAATATCGACCACGGGATCTTTCTGGTCTGAAAGTAGTATCTTGAAAACAAAAGCCTGAAATACTCGTTGGGAACCTTGAGATGATTCCGGGCAGAATTTTTGTTCTCTTCGCGGATTTCGGTCTCTGAGGCCAATGTAAAAAATCCCAAATGATAAAGTATGGCAGATCCCTGATTGCGATCCAGAACATCATGCTTTGAAGTAATTTTTACCGCTCCGGGAAAAACCACCGGAAGAAGACGCCTGCGAATAATCGCATTGATGATGGTCTTGCGATCCTTTTCATTTATCAGATTCAAATACCCCGTCAGCTTCTGATAATCAATATCGTTTGCAGAGGAAATATCGAGTTCAGGTATATCCTGATAATCTCTGTATATGACTGAATTTACAAAACTGATGCACAGGGTGGGATTATATACCGTGTCACGGCCAACACTGCTGAACCGGTAGCCGTCATACCGGGCTTTCATAACATCCCGAAGCTGCTCCGGCGAAAAGGGACACCTTTCCAAATCAACAGCTTCCCTGACAAGCTCCAGAACCTCGTCATCCGTAAATCCGGCCAAACTGTTAAGAACAGGAATTTGGGAAAGCTTGGAAGATACAAAGCCGGAAACCGCAGTATCCATGGTAACGGGAAGCACCCCGGTTATGAAAATTCTGTCCACGATATCTGACTGATTGTAATAACGAAGAGCATTGTAAAAAGCCCCGACCTCGCCCTCCTTTCTGGCAATATGAGCAAACTGTCCAGGATCTCTGCTCAGGAGATCATTGGTGAAGTTATCGTATTCATCAATAATAACCATAATCTTGAACTGATTATCAAGATTTGCAGAAAAATCAGATAAAAAATCCCTTAACACGGTGGTAGCCGTGGGAAAAATACTGTTGTCAGAATAATATAATCTTACAGCTTTAAATTTATTATCAGGACACATTGAGATAATATTTGGCGGTATCAAATCAGGATACCTTTTATAAAAATCAACTACTCCGTCTATCACACAGTCAATAAATAAACGCATGATTACGTTAACACCTGAATTAACCTGTATTCCGGAAAAATCAAACTTTACAACTCCATAGGAATTTTTATAAGGTGTCGGATGAGAGGCAATCCAGGTTTCTTTGAAAAGATCATCGCCCTCCGCTGTCAATGCTTTATCGTAATAGTACCTGAGAATTTCGGCAAACATGGTCTTACCAAAACGCCGCGGCCTCAAAAACAGGGAAACCATAGCTCCTGTATTTTCATATTTTTGAATATAGTGAGTTTTATCTATGTAAACATAGTTGTTCTTGATAATCTTCCGAAAATTCGAGAATGCATCAGGTAAAAGTTTCATGCAAATCCTCCCCCAACCAAAACAACAACTGTGTACAAAACAATTCTGAAACTCGGCAACAAGCAATATCAAACAGTTTAAGACAGATCACTGACTCCGTAAATCCTAATTCTTTATTCCTGAGACGCCTAAACAGGGATCTTAATCCATATGATATCAATATCCCGATCACATAGGCATGGGTACTACTATCCGTTTTCATGGAAATTCCTGCAGATTGATGTCAGGGACTTGATGTATGCCGGTTGCCCGGTATAGAAGTTTTTATCCACCCCACATGCAATACACAGTCTTGAGACTTCCTTCGTAAGTCCCGATGCCCAAAATCGTCTGCTCTTTACGGCATAGTGTATCGCAATTGCCCTGGTTATATCTATCACGTCAGGAACGCTGAAGGTATGAGGCTTAATAGGCTTCTTGCGTCCATCCTCAAATACTCTTTCCTTTGCCAGCTGCGATTTCAGTTCCGCAAGAATACTGAGAGCAACAAAAGCCACTACAAATCTGCCTTCCATGGTATCCTGATGATGAGCCCTTGCTGTATCAACTTTAATGCTCATCTTCCCGGATTCAAAGCATTTCTCAATGCTGTCTCTTTCGTGGTAGATTCTGTAGGCATCCTCGGTTGTCATCTCATAGGTGGATATGTTGGCAAAGAATCCGAAATTTTCGGTATAGCCGTTCATTACATTCGGATCCCTGACCAAATCTCCCTCAAGACTTGACCATTTATAGAAATCCATCAAGGGGTTGCTCAGCAGTGCCCGACGTTCAGTTACAGACTTGTTTGTCCATGAACGCTCGAAGTCATCCAGTTGCTTGCAGAATGCCGCATTCTCAATTTGGCTCTTCTCATCATCCCTGAAGACGTGAACCCAAATAGTGAATTCCTTCCCTCTGTACTTCAATGTCTTCTTCATGGTATGTCCATGGACGGCTTTTGTATTGCGGACGTAAGAAGAAGCATCCCAAAAATCTGAAAAATGTTCACGTACTTCCGTAATAAATGCTGATTCCAACGTTCTGGCTGCCATAAGGCATTTCTTTTCCCCGTCAGAACAGACACATAAATTACGAACTGTCTCATATCCACGATCCATGACAAAGACCAGGTCCTTGTCACCGGCCAGTTCCTCGATTCTTGCAATTATATCTTCGACCGTATTGCAATCCGGTGTTTTTCCCTCAAACAGATTGTACATGACAGGCATTCCGGTGCTTTGCTCTACCAGCAATGCCAAATGCATCATCGGCGCCATCTCACTCTCCTTGGTGCGAGATGTTTGCTGGAAGTATACGTCGCTGGCCTTGGTCGGAATGCTTGTTGAATCATAACTGACGCAGGTTTTTGACTCAAGTCTGCCGCATCTCAGTGAAAATAAGGCAGAAAGTGCCTTCTTATCCTTTCCGAGGTACGAATATATTTGGGAAATCTGTTCCTCATTCATTGTCCCGGCAAATGGCAAGGCAAAGCTGTCAGAAAACCTGTAAAAGCGTCTGGCCACATTATCCCGGTCTTGTATCCAGTGTATGGCCAGCGAAAGAATTTCCAGGGAAACCGCTTCTCCGTATGACAGGGACAAATCCTCAGCAATATGGCAATTTACGGCCATTTGATACAGGAGAGGGACAGCACCGACAAGCCTGGTCTCAATTGAGCCGAAATCATAGCCGATGTCATTTGAATCCGATTCCGGCACGGCAGTTTCTTCAGGTAATGTTGGGATAACTACCCGGGATTTGCCATGACGAGTGTACCTGGCATGGTATTCGTCAATGGTCAGATACTTGTCGTCAATTACTACGCCAATAGCCTTCTTGTTACCACCTGTCCTCTTTTGGGAAGGATCGTAACGATAAGTACGCTGAAGGATCCTGTATCCATTCGGAATTGAGTTAAGTCGTTCTACAAGCCCGTTCTTGGGATTGCCGGCAATTGACAATATCCGCCGCTTTTCTTCCTCAGATTGTCCTTTCATAGACGTCTCCAATATGTTTATACAAACATAGACCGGAAAGATGATTAGTCATGTGGTATGATTTTGCAGAATTGTCAGAATAGACATCTCAAGAGAATCGGGATATAAGTACAACTACTCTAATTGACGTTCCTCTCGAAGCGTTTGTGGCAAGTGGTCTTACTGCAATCATTTCAGACCATTTGCTTTAACTGGCTTTTCTGACATTTTCAAGAGTCAGCTATAAAACAAAAAGCAATTTTCCTATATCAGCCAAGCTCTCTCCCTGTAACTACTCAACAGTTACAGACTTGGCTAGATTTCTAGGCTGATCCACATCTGTTCCCTTAATGATAGCCACATGGTAGGCCAGTAATTGCAATGGTACCGTATAAATGATCGGAGAAATTACATCAGGAACTTCTGGAATGTTGATGACTTGCACGTCTCCATCACCATTAAAAGCGTTAATATCAGAAGCAAAAACGTACAGAATACCGCCCCTAGCCTTAACTTCCTGAATATTGGAACGCAGTTTTTCCAAAAGATCGTTATGAGGAGCAACCACAATTACCGGCATTTCAGAGTCAATAAGCGCCAGAGGACCATGCTTC
>CACYPY010000013.1:31167-39456 GCA_902776415.1 uncultured Ruminobacter sp. | reverse complement strand
AAACAGGCTGACATGGGCGATTCTGGTAATTCCGGTGATAAAGACAAAGCGGAATTTTTCTTCGCACGATTTTACCGTGGCAAAAAAATTCCCCAGAGTCGCAATAATTTTGGCCTTTTCGGCATTATCGTCAAGATGGTGGGTTATGGGGCTGTCATATTCGTCAATAAGGAGCACAATGCTTTTATCTTCCGATGTGGCGGCAAATTCTGAAAGAACATCATCGGGATCTTTGTTCTCATTTTCTTTTATCATGGGACTGGTATTTCCATAAAGGGCGAAAAGCAGAGCACCTGTAAGCTTTCGTGAAAAATTCTCCGCATTTGAAAAAGCATATCTTGAAAAGTCAAGCCGCACTGTCTTATAGGTTTTATCAGTCCATTTCTCCTTTCCGGTTTCGATAGCCAGGCCTTTAAAGTCCTGAACCCCCCTGGAGAACAGCGATTCAAAGGTGGAAACCAGAAGCGACTTTCCGAATCTGCGGGGGCGGGACAGGAATACCGGGGCACCGTCGGTTATTGCAAGCTTCCTTATCAGGAAGGATTTATCGACATAAATTTTGCTGTTTCTGATAACAGAAAAACCCGTTGTTGCCAAAGGCAGTTTAAGCAGCATTGCTTCGTCAAGCATTGGCATTCCCATATTCTCATCTCCTGTTTTGTTGTGTTCTTTGGCACTCCTGAATTCAGTTTTACCACAAAACGCCACGTATCTCAAAACACGGTGTAAAAATGCTGCCTGAACCCCCGGGTTACAGAATCCGGAGTGCGGAGGCAACGGGAGATCAGAAACTTTAAGAACAGACTGTCAAGATTTTCCGGAAAGGGGCATGAAATCGGGGTGGAGGGTATTGATTAAGTTTTACCTTTACCTAAAAATTAAAAACTGAATTTATCGTAAGAAAGTGCATAACTGACAAATATCATAGAAGCAATTTACAGCTTCAGAAAATCCTGATTTTATCCAGCCAGTTTTTTGCGTAAAGATCAAGTTGTCATTTATGATGAGATTCTGATCCGGCGTTTTTGCTGTTGTGAAAATTATCCACAAAAAAAACAGGAGAAACTTTCATTCCTCCTGCTGCCTGTCTAAACGGCTAATTTAGGATATCTGTTACTGCTGATCCTGAGTCTTGCTAACCAGCTTTTCGCGAATACGTGCAGCCTTGCCCTTGAGATCACGGAGGTAATACAGCTTGGCGCGACGAACCTTGCCATGACGGGTTACGGTTACAGATGAAATCAGCGGGCTGTGAGTCTGGAATACTCTCTCAACGCCTTCGCCATTTGAAATTTTACGTACAGTAAAAGAAGAATTCAAACCGCGGTTACGCTTGGCGATTACCACGCCCTCATAAGCCTGAAGACGTTCCTTGTCACCTTCAACAACACGTACCTGAACACGAACAGAGTCGCCCGGTCTGAATACCGGAATATCTGTACGCATTTGTTCCTTTTCAATTTCTTCAATAATATTCATTTAAAATTCCTCATTATCTAGGATGCACTGAAACTCTATACTGTTCCTGTTCCGTTACTTCTTGTTTCCGGAACGCAGATATAAAGCAAGAAGCTTTTCCTGCTCGTCAGTCAGAGCTAGATTCTTTAAAATATCAGGCCTTCTCTCATAAGTTCTGGCAAGAGACATGCCAAGCCGCCATTTACGGATCTCCTGATGATTGCCGCTCAGAAGCACCTCCGGAACTCTCATCCCGTCGATTTCCTCCGGCCTAGTGTACTGCGGATAATCCAAAAGTCCCAGCGCG
The DNA here is from genome assembly GCA_902776415.1 of uncultured Ruminobacter sp. Lineage (GTDB taxonomy): Bacteria > Pseudomonadota > Gammaproteobacteria > Enterobacterales > Succinivibrionaceae > Succinimonas. Next base: position 37,691 of record CACYPY010000013.1, on the reverse strand, counting down.
AATGAATCCTCCTGCGCGCTCTCCTGATCTCCCAGCACCCCCGGCACCATCCTGGAAATGGCATCTATCATGACCATGGCCGGCAGCTCGCCGCCACTGAGAACATAGTCACCTATAGACCATTCTTCATCCACCAGAGATTCCACCACCCGCTCGTCTATCCCCTCGTAACGCCCGCACAGGAAAATGATTTCCTCGCGACTGGACATTTCCACAGCTGCATGGTGCGAGAACACCCGCCCCTGCGGTGAAAGGTAGACAACCGCGGCATCAGGAAGAAGCTCCTTTGCCTTCATAATGGCATCCCTGAGGGGCTGTACCATCATCAGCATTCCGGGACCGCCTCCAAAGGGCCGCTCATCGACCTTCTGGTGTTTGTCATACGCATAATCACGGGGATTTATGCAATGAATCTCAATAAGTCCGTTTTTGACTGCCCGCCTGGTAACTCCGAAATCGGTAATTGCCCGGAGCATTTCTGGAAAAATGCTGATTACAGCAATTCTCATAAGCTCCCTGCCTCAGCCTTAATCAGAAATCAGGTTCCCAATCAACCCGTATTAACTTCTGCTCAAGATCAACTTCCTGAACCACATTGTCAATGTATGGAAGAAGTCTCTCACGAATGTCATACTGATCATTAATGTCGGCCTTTACCACCAGAACATCATTGGCACCGGTTTCCATAAGCGACTTTACTGTCCCCATGGAATATCCCTGAAGATTCACCACACGAAGACCGATAAGATCCCGCCAGCGGTATTCGCCTTCAGGCAGTTCCGGAAGCGAGCTTCCCTTTATGCCAACTTCCATTCCGGTATAGAGCTGAGCCTCCTCGCGAACATCGACATCAGCGATTTTCGCGATAAAACCGTCGCCGTGGCGCTTATATTCCGATATCGAAATCTCACGCCAGTCACTCCCCGGAGCACGACAAAACCAGGGGGTGTATGTAAACAGACTCTCAGGATCATCGGTGTATGAATAAACCTTAAGCCAGCCCCGGATTCCGTAAACGGCACCGAACTTGCCCATTACTTCAGGCTTTTCCACTTCCATGAATCCATCCTGTCCGAATTATGCTGCTGCCGGGGCAGTTCCCTGAGATTCCTTTACGAGTCTCTTGACGCGATCAGAGAGCTGAGCACCCTTGTCCTGCCAGGCCTTAACCTTCTCAAGATCAAGAACAAGTCTCTTCTCGGGGCCGTTGGAATCCTTCATAACCAAAGGATTGAAGTAGCCGAGATCATCAAGAGTCTTGCCGGAAAGAGCACGGCGGGAATCTGCAACAACAACGTGGTAGAAAGGACGCTTCTTGGCGCCGCCACGCTTTAAACGAATGATTACCATATCGTTCCTCTATTTAACGTAAAAAAATAATTTCTGAAAGGCAGAAAATACCTTCCCTACCTTATTAGACAGGCGGCAAAATTTTACCTTTTAACACGGATTTTGCAAGCATATTTTGAGATCCGGGCCACTTTTTTTCAGAAGCAGGACATCTGTTTTTCAAAAAACAAAAAGGAGCACTCACAGGCACTCCTTTCTGTCAGCAACCGGCAGGTTCTTAACGGAACATACCGCCAAGACCTCCCATGCCGCCATTTCCGGCCATGGTTCTGGCAAGATTGATCAGCTTTCTGATACCGCCCTGGGATCTCAGCTTCCTCATAAGTTTCCTCATGGCGTCGAACTGATGCAGGAGCTGGGTAACATCGCTGATTTCAACTCCGGCACCAGCCGCGATGCGCTTCTTGCGACTTCCTTTGATAATGTCAGGATTTCTTCTTTCCCTGGGCGTCATGGAATTGATAATGGCCTCCATGCGGTAGATAATCCGGTCATCCATCTTGTCCTTGACTTCATCTGGAATGCTGTTCATTCCCGGAAGCTTATCCATCATTCCCATCATGCCGCCCATACTGCGCATCTGGGCAATCTGACTCTTGAAATCCTCAAGATCAAAATCCTTGCCCTCCATCATCTTCTTGGACATTTCGGCAGTTTTCTGCCTGTCGAATTTTCTTTCCATCTCCTCGACAAGAGAAAGCACATCACCCATGTCCAAAATACGGCTGGCCATTCTTTCCGGATAGAAGGGCTCCAGGGCGGTGATCTTTTCGCCCATGCCCACAAACTTGACCGGCTTTCCGGTAATCCTTCTTACCGAAAGTGCCGCACCGCCGCGGGCATCACCGTCAAGCTTGGTCAGGATGACCCCGGTGAGCGGCAAGGCGGCATTAAAGGCCTCGGCGGTATTGGCCGCATCCTGACCGGTCATGGCATCTACCACAAACAGAGTTTCCACCGGATTCAAAGCCGCATGAAGAGCCTTAATTTCCTCCATCATTTCATCATCGACATGAAGACGTCCGGCGGTATCCACAATAAGAACATCGGCAAACTTCTTCCTGGCTGCGTCAAGCGCGCCGGCCACAATATCAAGAGGCTTGTCCGTGGCCTTTGAAGGATAGAATTCCGCCCCCACGTCACGGGACAGAGTCTCCAGCTGATCAATGGCTGCCGGACGGTAAACATCCGCCGATACAGTCATTACCGATTTCTTCATTCTTTCAATCAGGTATTTCGCCAGCTTGGCTGCGGATGTGGTTTTGCCGGCCCCCTGAAGTCCGGCCATCAGAATTACCGCCGGCGGCTGCGCGGCCAGACTGAGTCCGGCGCTTTCCGAGCCCATAACCTCCTTGAGCTCGTTAAACACGATCTTGATGAATTCCTGCCCGGGATCAAGAGCCTGACTGACTTCAATTCCGAGAGCCTTGCTCTTCACCTCGGCAATAAAATCCTTTACCACCGGAAGTGCCACGTCGGCCTCAAGAAGAGACAGCCTTACTTCCCTGAGTGTATCCTTAATATTATCTTCCGTAAGCCTGCCCTGTCCCATGACATTGCGAAGGCTTTTGGTTAAACGCTGAGACAGATTTTCAAACATACTTCTACCCTGAAGGAGTTATATCTCTTTAACAATAAACACAAAAACAGGCATGGCGTCCCGAGGTCGGAACCTCCCGTCCGGCACCTCTCCGAAAATCACCGATTCCCGAACCAAGGCCCCGCGACGCCCGGAATCAGGAATACGGCATATCCTCCGGCAAACGCGGTGCATATGGTATCATATTTGGGAATGTTTAAACACGGTCTTGAAATTCCTGATTATTTCCCGGTTATCGATCTTCCGTGGCAAACACCGTACCGGCCGGAACCCGGAAAAAATGACCTGAAAAACATCCCCGAAAAACCACGAAGCGCCCGACACCGGTTCCGCATCAAAAAAAGAAAGGCCCTCCGTACTTCGCGGAAGGCCTCTCATCATTGCCGGGCAGAGAAGCATTGTAATAATCTCTTAAGTTTTTCCTCTCCGTTCCGGCGTTTTCTCTCCGGAGCTAATAAAAACTTTTCCGGGCAGCCTCGGCCAGAACATTTTCCGGAACCCGGGACTCCAGTTCCCGAATATACATGGTTATATATTCCTCCTCCCAGGGAGTGCTCTTGACGCTTTTCTTCAGAAGAACCCAGGCCTCCGGCATATCCTTTACCGAACCCAAATCCCGAAGCAGCATTCCCGCCCAGTCAATTCTGGCAGGAACATATCCCATTTCCGCCGCCTGTCTCATCAGGGCCTCGGCTTTTACGGTATCCTGAGAAACATAACGTCCCGTTTCATAGAAAAAGCCCAGCTTTCTGAGGGCGGCAGGATAGGCAAGATCCGCAGCCTTTTCAAGATAGGAAATTCCCATGGCGGTATCCCGGGGCACACAGCTTCCGGTGAGCAGCATATGGGAATAGAGATAATCATAGGCTGCAGCCACATCCTTGCGGGCCCTGAGCACAATGTCATCGGTAAACTGGCAGGCATTGACCTCCTTCAGGTTGTAAAGGTCAGTACCCAAAATCACCCATTCGGTAATCTCCTCGGGAGTGTATACATGAACCAGAGGCGTTTCGCCGCTGGCATCCCGAAACTCCTTTATCGAAGACTCAACCTTGCGGACATTAGGGTCATCCTGAACGCTGGTGGCCTCCAGTGCTGCGGCGGTTCCTGCCGCAAAAAAGCAGGACAGGCTCATGAGAAGCAAAAGTTTTTTAATCTTCATCATAGGAACCTCCTGAAATTTTCCATACATACTCTTAGCGTCTCCGGACAGAAAAATTTTATTTAAGCCTCCTGAAAATTAATCATTTTCGGGAAACAGTATTTATATCTGTGAATCATGTCACAGGAAACTCATAACCTCCGTAAAGGCTTCAGTATTTTGGTCCGCCCCGGGCAGAAACATATTCGAAGTCTGTCAGCCGCCCCGGGCCATAAAAAAAGGGGCCCCCGCCCCCTCTTTCATACAGGGAACTTCCCGAGTCCCCCCTGACAGCTGCCGGAAAACTCAGGCACCGCAGTTCTGAACAAAATCAACGCCCTGCTGAATGTCGTTCTTAAGTCCAGGCAGCATCTCATCAAGACACTTCCGCTCGTATTCGGAAAGCTTTCCAACCGGCTTCAGGCTCTCAACACCGTTTTTGCCCAAAAGCACCTGGCGGGCAAAGAACGGAGCGAACTCACCGTTTTCGTCTGCCACATAGGCACTCTCCACCACTCCGGGAACTCCCTGAAGACCGGCCACAATGGCCAGTGCAAAACGGGCTCCGGCAGTAGCCATGGAAAGAGTTGCGGAACCGGCTCCGGCCTTGGCCTCAACCACCTCGGTACCGGCATTCTGCACACGAACCGTAAGCTTTTCAATATCCTCCGGTGATACAGAATCATAGCCCAAAGCCTGAGAGAATACCGGAAGAATCGTGGAACCGGAATGACCGCCGATTACCGGAATCTTCACGGAACCTCTGCTGTAGCCGGTAACATCGGCCCAGAATGTCTCGGCGCGGAGGGTATCAAGAAGGGTTACTCCGAAGAGCTTTCTGGCATAGTCAGCAATGCCGGCTTTCTTAAGAACCTCTGCTGCCAAAGGAACCATGGTGTTTACAGGATTGGTAATAATCGCAATGCAGGCCTTGGGAGCGTTCTTTGCCACAGCCTCCACCAGCCCCTTGACAATCTTGGCATTGACGTTGAATAAATCGCTCCTGTCCATGCCGGGCTTTCTGGCAACGCCGGCCGGAATAACCACCACACTGGCATCCTTCACAGCCTCGGCAAGACCATCATCACCGGTATATCCCTTTACATTTACGTCAGTAGGAATATGACTCAGATCAACAGCCACTCCCGGAGTAAACGGAGCCACGTCATACAGAGCCAGATCCGACCCGGCCGGCAGTTTATTCTTTAACAGCAGAGACAATGGCTGACCGATACCGCCGGCAGCGCCTAATACAGCAATTTTCATTGAAAAATTCCTCTAACAATACTCAAATTCGGAAAACCAGAATTATCATGAATGTCCTGCCGTCTGCAATAAAGCCGGAACATCCCGGGATTCTGACTTCCCGGTTTCGCGATTTTCCTTTCGCAATAGCTTTGAGTCCGAAACGACCCGCCGGGGGCTTTACAGGTTCAACGTGACGACAGTCTGCCCGCACAGAACCGCACGGGCAATAAAACATTTCCCTGTATTATAACACGGAGTTTCATCCGCCCTTTTTAACACGGGACTTTTTTTGCGAGATCGGCCCGTTTTTCGTTACTGTTACATCACACTTCATTACACACTGCTTACAGTAGACCACACTGCTTACAGTAGACCACACTGCTTACAGTAGACCACACTGCTTACAGTAGACCACACTGCTTACAGTAGACCACACTGCTTACGGTAACCCTGAAATTCAGGGTGAAGGTTTTCTGTAATATTCCGGGCAGGTCAGTCCCGAATGACCGGGTCATGACGGGGAACCCGAGGTACCTTTTTACACCGTGTTTTGGAAAATGCCGGATATCCCCAGTCACCCCGGAAAGTCTCTTTGATTATTATGCGGTTTTGTTGCATAATTATTCACTGCAATACAATTCGGAAACACCGGGGACAAATGGTCATGACTGATGCAAACAACAGCGAAGCACTGGAACAGGCCTTCAGAGAGATTCTGCATGAGGAACGCTACGGATCCCAGGCGGAGATCGTGCAGGCTTTGGCCGATCGGGGGTTTCAGAATATCAGCCAGTCCAAGGTCTCCCGCATGCTATCCCGGTTCGGCGCCGTAAGAACCAGAAACACCCGCATGGAAATGGTGTATTGCATCCCCGAGGAATTCGGAATCCCCAACGTTTCCGGAACCATAAAATCTCTGGTTTTCGACGTTTCTCACAATAACCACCTTATCGTAATGCGCACCAGCCCCGGCAGCGCCCAGATGATTGCCAGAATGCTGGATTCCATTCGCAAGTCCGAAGGTATTCTGGGCACCATCGCCGGAGACGACACCATTTTTATCGCCCCGAAACACGAAAAGGAAATTGAGGATCTGACACAGGCCATTTCCGAAATGTTTCTGGAAAACGACCGAAATCCCGCCGAATAACCACTCCCCCGTCCGGAACAATTTTCCCTGTACAA
>CACYPY010000013.1:0-31142 GCA_902776415.1 uncultured Ruminobacter sp. | reverse complement strand
ACAATTTTCCCTGTACAACTTTCCCTGTACTGCTTTTCCGGAACTCCTTTACCACCTTTGTTTTCCCCGAATTTCCGCAGAAAGTGCGGTCTCCGTTTTTTCAGATAACCTGTTCATGAAAAAATAAGTACCGTAGCCTGCAGCTCAACGAAGACTCCGACAGGTTAAATGGGTTGTTCGGGGAAAATTCAGGAAGAATTTCAGGGGATTTTTTGGGGGATCGTTTTGGGGTAAAGGGGCGAAGCCCCTTTAATCATTAATCAGAAGCACCGGAGGCTGCTTCCCCTCTTCAATCAATAACTTTCGATTCTTCAAACAGCTCCGGAACCGCTTAATACCAGGATCACACATCGGTTAAAGCATCAGGCTTCCCCCGGCAAAAAACACCCGGGAACCGGATTGGCCGCCCCTTTCATAAAACAGATTGAACAGTCATGACGACTTGCCGGAAAACCGTTTTCCAAAAATCAGTAAAGCCAAAGACCAGGTCAAAAGTGAACAAAAAGGAGAGCCGAAACCCTCCTTCATTATTGTCTCAAAATCGCAGCCGGCTGTTACTGCGCTGCCACTTTACTGATATTCCGGCATCTCATCGAAATGCAGGTAGGAGTAGATCCGATCCTCCTTGCCGTTGAGTGCGGCAACCTCGCTGAAATACTCCTGAGCGGTGGGCAAACGCCCCAGTCTGGCAGTTACAGAAGCCAGCTCGGCACTGCCAAGATAGACATTGGCACCCTGCCCCAGACGGTTCGGGAAATTTCTGGTGGAGGTTGATACCACCGTAGCATTATCCCGTACCCGGGCCTGATTTCCCATGCAGAGCGAGCAGCCGGGAATTTCGCAGCGGGTTCCCACTCTTCCGAAGATGCTGTAGAGCCCCTCATGGATAATTTCGGCCCGATCCATCCTGGTGGGCGGAGCAATCCATAGTCTGACCGGCAGCTGTCCCTTCATGGATGACAGAAGCTCGGCTGCCGCGCGGTAATGGCCGATATTGGTCATGCAGGAGCCGATAAAGACCTCGTCGATGCTCTGACCGGAAACTTCGGAAAGCGTCCTTGCATCGTCAGGATCATTCGGGCAGCACACTATCGGCTCCCGGATAGCGGACATGTCAATCTCGATGACTGCCGCATACTCGGCATCCGCATCGGCCTTAAGCAGCACCGGATTGGCCAACCAGGCCTCCATGGCCTTGATTCGTCTCGAAAGAGCGTCAATATCCTGATACCCCTCGTTCATCATCCACTTCAGAAGGGCGATGTTGGACTTCAGGAAGGTGGTAACCGACTCCTCGTTAAGAGCGATGGTACATCCGGCAGCAGATCTTTCGGCACTGGCATCCGCCAGCTCGAAAGCCTGCTCGCAACTGAGATGCTCCAGTCCCTGAATTTCCAGAATGCGACCGGAGAAGATATTGCGCTTGCCCTTCTTTTCAACGGTAAGCAGTCCCTGTTTTATAGCATTAAGCGGAATGGCATGCACCAGATCCCTCAGGGTTATTCCCGGAGCCATCTTGCCGGTGAACCGCACCAGCACGGATTCCGGCATATCCAGCGGCATGACACCGGTAGCTGCGGCAAAGGCCACCAGGCCGGAACCTGCCGGGAAGGAAATACCCATGGGGAAACGGGTATGGGAATCCCCGCCGGTTCCCACGGTATCGGGCAGCACCATCCGGTTCAGCCAGCTGTGAATAACGCCGTCTCCCGGCTCCAGGGCAATACCGCCCCGGGAGGTAATGAATTTCGGGAGAGTTTCATGGGTTTTCACATCCACAGGCTTGGGGTAGGCCGCAGTATGACAGAAGGACTGCATTACCAGATCCGCACTGAATTTCAGACAGGCCAGATCCTTGAGCTCGTCCCGGGTCATGGGGCCGGTGGTATCCTGAGAACCCACCGTGGTCATATGGGGCTCGCAATAGGTTCCCGGTCTGACCCCGGCAACACCGCAGGCCTTTCCGACAATCTTCTGGGCCAGCGTATAGCCGCGGCCGGTATCCGGAGCCATGGGAGGCTTCACAAAAAGATCGCTTTCCGGCAGCTTAAGATAGCTGCGGGCTCTTGCAGTCAGCCCTCTGCCGATAATCAGGGGAATACGCCCTCCGGCACGCACCTCGTCAAGGAGAACCTCGGTTTTAAGCCGGAAGGAGGCCAGCTCCGCCCCGTCTTCGTGCCGGACCACTTTTCCTTCGTAGGGATAAACGTCTATCACGTCTCCCATGTTCAGCCCGGAAACGTCAAATTCCACCGGAAGAGCTCCCGCATCTTCCATGGTGTTGTAGAAAATAGGAGCGATCTTTCCCCCGAACACAAATCCCCCGGCCTTCTTATTGGGCACGTACGGGATATCCTCGCCCATAAACCAGAGCACGCTGTTAGTGGCACTCTTCCGGGAAGAACCGGTACCGACCACATCTCCCACATAAACCAGAGGGTATCCCTTTTCACGAAGCTCCTCAATAGTGGAAACCGGGCCCTTAACGCCTGGCTCGTCCGGAGTAATGCCTGGTCTTTCATTCTTTAGCATGGCCAGGGCATGAAGAGGAATGTCAGGCCTGCTCCAGGCATCAGGGGCCGGAGAAAGATCATCGGTGTTCGTCTCTCCCGGAACCTTAAATACCGTGAGGGTAATCTTTTCGGCTAACTTCGGACGGGAAGTGAACCATTCGCCGAGAGCCCAGGACTTTATAACCTGAAGGGCATTCCGGGAACCCTTGCCGGCAAGCTCTGCCACTCTGTCAAAAGCATCAAAAATCAGGATGGTGCCGGAAAGAGCTGCAGAAGCCGCGGAGCCCAGCTCTTCGTCATCAAGAAGATCGATGAGGTAAGAAACATTATAGCCGCCCTGCATGGTTCCCAGAAGCTTCACCGCCCTGGTGCGGCTTACGAGAGGACTCACGGTCTTCCCCCGAGCAACGGAATTCAGGAAATCAGCCTTTACCCTGGCAGCCTCGTCAACCCCGGGAGGAATTCTGTTCTCCAGAAGGTCCAAAAGCTCCTGTTCCGATCCCTTCTCCGGGTTCTGAAGCAACAACACAAGTTCCCTGACATCAGCTTCCGACAGAGGTCTGGGAACCACACCGAGGCGGCAGCGTTCGTCTGCCTGGGCATGATATGAATCTAACACTGTGAACTCCTTATAAAAACGATCATGGCAAGGGATTCCCCCGTCTTGCTATGATTATAGCTTCAAGACGGTGAATACCGTCATAAATTCCTTGGCGGGACATGGAAAAACTCCGCATTCTCCCGAAAAACGATCCGCCGCATTTCAGGGAATTGCCGGGGAGGAGCAACGGCTTCAAAAGTTCCGACCAGGGGATAGAATGACGTCTTTAAAGCGCTTCCAGTCAAAGGACGGTCCCGGGTCGGTCTTGCGTTCCGGGGCGATGTTCTGATGCCCGGTAATACGCTCCGGAGTGATATCGGGATAGGCCCGCATCAGGGCCAGTGTCAGAAACTCCAGACTCCGGTACTGGAAATCGGTGTAGGGAAGCGTATCAGTCCCCTCAAGCTCAATCCCCACCGCAAAGTCATTGCAGGCAAAGCGGCCGTCAAAGCAGGATTTTCCGGCATGCCAGGCCCGCTCAAGACAGGACACAAACTGCACGACTTCACCGGTTCTGGCAATAAAAAAGTGGGAGCTTACCTCCAGATCCCTGATGGTTTCAAAATAGGGATCCTCCGCTACGGGAAGACAACCGGCAAAAAAGCGTTCCACATAGCCGCCCCCGAATTGTCCGGGAGGCAGCGAAATGTTGTGGATTACCAGAAGACTGATCTCCCCTTCCGGCCTCCGGTTAAAGTGTGCGCTTCTGACAATTCTCGCCCCCTGCATCCAGCCGTTTCTTATTAACGGAACGGCATTCAGGGATAAATCAGCTGATTCGTTCATGGAAATACAGGAAAAACAGAAACTGAGGAAAAACTGCGAAACATCTGCCGCGGCAGACAAAAAACAGGGGAGCCTCGCCCCCCTTTTCTTGTTTCGGAGCCTGTATCAGACTCCCGAATGTTCCTTTCAGGCAAATACCACGCCGTAGGGTCTTTCGGTCTCACGAATGAAACGCGCCTTTTCGGTTGACTGAATACCGTCGTCCACAGTCACAACTCTGTAGGCTGCAGCATCCGCCAGAAGAGCCCGGAGCAGCATGTTATTAAGATGATGTCCGGTCTTGTAGGCCCGGAACTCTCCCTGAATGCTTCTGACATCCATGTAAAGATCCCCGATGGCATCGAGCATCTTGTGCTTCACAAACTCATCCGGATAACGAAGTCCCTCAGGATTCATCACCTTATAGTCATCCAAAACCACGGCATTGTCCAGACTTCCGCCCAGCGCAAGATTATGAGCATGCATAAACTCCACATCCCTCATAAAGCAGAAGGTGCGGGCACGGCTGACATCCCTGAAAAACTTCTCGCCGGTAAAATCCATGGTGTAATGCTGCAACGCCCGATCCATGGCCGGATGATTAAAATCAATCTCCAGATCCAGCTTAAAGCCGCTCTTTGCAGGCCTGAGTTCAGCCCATTTGTCATCAAGCTCGACTCTTACGGTTTTAAGAATCTTCAAAAACTGTTTCGGCTCGTCAAGCACCCGAATCCCGGCATTCTCAAGAAGGTAGATAAAAGGCTGCGCGGAACCGTCCATAACCGGAAGCTCAGGAGCATCCACGTCCACATAAAGATTGTCAATACCCATGGACGAAAGCGCAGCTGACAGATGCTCAATCGTTGATACTCTGTCGCCGGCATCATTTACCAGCGCCGTGCAAAGCTCGGTATCTCTTACCATGTCAGCCGAGGCCCGGAACACCACGTTGGGTTCGATATCCACTCTGGTGTAAACAATACCAGTATTGGCCGGTGCCGGTCTGAATCTTACGCTTACCTTGCGACCGGAGTGAAGACCGATTCCGGAAGCGCTTACGGCTTTATTGATAGTACGCTGTCTGATTATCATAGTATTTTCCAATGCACCTTATATTCATAAGCTGTGAACATTATAGCATACTAAGTGTGACAAATGATCCACTCAGATGTTCAATAATTAAATAAAATTTCATATTTTCTCAGCAATTGACAGAAAAATATGAAAATTTTCACATTTTTCTGACCGACAGATTCCATAAAGATAAAAAAATTCAGAAAAAAACGCGAGCACTGTCATTATTACTCCGAAGGGTATTTCGAGGTCTGCCCCTCTCCCCGTAAGGACTGCTTCTGTTTCAGACACCACGGATCCAACGGAGAAAATCTTTCCCGGATACGAAATTTCCGGAACATTATATTTCCACGAAGTCAGGCCAGGGACTATTAATGTTCTTCTCAGATTGCAGAAAATGATTTCAAATAATTCATCCCCGGAGTTGCCTTGAAAGGATCTCCTCACTGTAAAATTAAATAATGATACTTCCTGAAATCTCCCGTCATAAAAAAAGAAAGGCAGACTCCCATGAAAAAGTCTGCCTCACTGATTGGCCTGTTATCGGAATATGATTCAGTCGTTCTTGGCCCGCTTTCTTAAAAATTCCGGCAGGGCGAAATCGTCCTCGAATTCGCTCTGCTTGACACTGGGCGCTGATTCCGGTTCGCTGTTCTTTTCATCGCTGGGCTTAATCGAGAAAAATCCGCCTTCGGAATCATCGGCATCTCCGAATATGGACTCGCCTTCGCCGATGGTCTCCTCCCTGGGCAGCGGTCTGGGTTTCGGATCTCCGGTGATTCCGGTGAGAACCACGGTTACCCCGACTTCGTCCTTCTTCTTGTTCTCGTCAATAACAACACCATACTTGGTATTGGCATCCTCGCCGCGGGCAAAACGGCTGACCTTTTCACCAAGCTCGCCGTACATGGCCATGGAAAATTCCTTGGAAACGGTAATGTTGACCAAAACGCCCTTGACGGAACAGTTGGAAATATCTTCCAGGAGAGGATTCTTGATGGCATCCTGAATGGCATCCTCCACTGCGGTTTTTCCGGACCCGTTACCCATGCCGATAACCGCGGTTCCGGACATGGTCAGAACCGTACGGATATCATTAAAATCAAGGTTAACGTAGCCGGCACGCTCTATCAGATCCGAGATACCGGTGACCGCCTGCTTCAGCACCTTGTTGCACTCCGCGAATGCCCCGATAAGGGTAATATCCTTGGGCAGATACTTGAGCAGCTTGTCATTCGGAATCACAATCAGCGCATCCACTTCCTCCTTCAGCTTCTTGATGCCCTCAACAGCCTTCTGCATCTGCTTGGGGCCCTCAAAGGAATAGGGTTTGGTAACAATCGCCACTGTCAGGGCACCCAGCTCCTTCTTGACAATCTGGGCAATAACCGGAGAAGCACCGGTTCCGGTTCCGCCGCCCATGCCGGCTGTAATGAAGGCGATATCCACAGGCCCGATCTGCTGCTTCAGGTCCTCACGGCTTTCTTCGGCAGCAGCCTTGCCCACCTCCGGCTTGGAACCGGAGCCCAGGCCTCTGGTGGTATTGACGCCAATCTGAATTCTCTTCTCCGAGAGATTCTGATTTAGCGCCTGCAAATCGGTGTTTACAGCAATGAACTCAACATTCTTGACTTTTTCCTCTATCATGTACTGGATGGTATTGTTACCGCCGCCGCCAATACCGATAACCTTTATGTTCACTTTGCCGTTATCGGCGGGGAGACCGGCTCCCATCCCCTGTGCCGCGTCTTCGGCAACATTAATTATTTCGCTCATTGCTGTTTTTCTCCTACTGCCGGTTACCCGGTACCCCGTATGCCTCTGGCAGGATACAACCTGCCCTGCTCAAAACCAGAAAAATTTAACAGGATTCCTGGTCCAATTCAGTGATAAGTATAACGCTATTTGCATTTTTTGCCACCTATCCCCCGGATTTCCCCTGTCTTTGTCTCCGCATTCGGGATTCATGCCCGTATTTCCGGATATCTCCCGGGTTCGCCGCATCCGTCAGGTGCGTATTACTTTTACATGGACTTGTTGAACCAGTCCCAGATTTTTGAAAAGAATCTTGCCACCCCTTTTTTCGGAGCCTGCTCCAGAGTTTTCTCCTTGTCGTTGCTGAGTTTCATAAGACCTATCAGCACCGCATCGGACACCGGGTTCATCTTCTCGGGATTGTTTGCAAGATCGGCTAAGCTCAGGGTTCCTTCGTGCTCCGCCAGGGGAACGCCAGTCTCCCGGAACCCGCCCTTCCTCACCGATCGGATAATGGTGATGCCACTGCTCTGGAGATATTTCCGGAAGCACTTTTCAATACCGCGAATACAGGCTCCCCCGCCGGACAGCACCACACCGGATCCCAGCTCGCATTCAGGATCCACTCCCTTCATGGACATCAGCACATTCTGAAAAATATTGTGATAGCGGGCCTCGATGGTTTCCGCAAGCTCCCGGGGTTTCAGAACCACATCGTCCCCGAGGCCGTCCCGGGAAACCGTAATTTCCTCCCGCGTATCAGCGAGGTCAGGATCCGCCAGGCCGCAACGCAGTTTCAGCTGTTCCGCCTTGCGCTCGGAGATTCCGTTAAGAACCGCAATATCCCTGGTTACCATTCCGGAACCGAATTTGCAGAAATTGGTAAAGGTAAGATTGCCCCTGTCGTAAATGGTGATATCCGCAGTACTGCCGCCGATATCTATCACGCATACCCCGATATCCTTTTCAGGACCTATCAGAAGCCCCCGGGCGGTAGCATATCCGCTGGACATGAAATCTGGAGCATATTTGCTTCTGATAGAGGTCAGGGCATAGCGGATATTGTCCATAAAATCCTTCTTGGCATAAAAGGCGTGAAGGAATACCTTAAGCTGACCGCCAGTCATCCCCCGGGGATCCACCACGCTTTCATTGGAATCCACCTGATACTGATTTTCCACATACCCCACCAGCTCATATCCTTCGACACTGACCGATGCCGCATTCTGCCTGGCTTCCGCCATCTGAACGGTAGTGACTCTCTGATGATGCAGCGGGGTGGTACCGTCAACATTTTTGGATTTTGTGAAATATCCCGGTACCGACACCATAATCCGGGGATTGTCAAAATCAATGTCCGGATACTTCTGAACGACCCCCCGAATCTGGGTATCCACTGCGGAATAAGCCTGGGAAATATCGTCGCGAAGCTTGTCCAGACTGGATATTCCGGATCCGCCCATGCCGCTGGACACTACCGATTTATAGCCGATCATCCTGATGTCGTTGTCATCAGACACAATGGCACCGGCCACCCGGATAAAGGAAGTTCCCACATCCACCGCAACCACATAATCAATAATTTTTTCAGTGGCCTTATCTGCTTGTTCCGTCATTTTTTCTCCTCGTCCTCCCGGGTATCCTCGCGCCATTTTACCGCGGCTCCGGTCTCGTATCTCAAATCCACATATTCGGCATTTTCCATAAGGTTCGGGATGCGGCTGTTGAGTTCCGCAAAGGTTCTGAGCCGGGGCAGAAGCGCATCCTCGTTTTCCCGTTCTCCCTCGCGTTCCTCGCGTCCTGAGGCAAAGGTATCCAGATCCCGGCCCAGATACAGGGTAAGACCCGAGGTAAGCCGGATTTCCCACATAAAATCGGAGGTAAGATCCACTCTCCAGATTTCGGCATTGCAGCGCTCCCGCAGAAATTCACTGAAGGAAAGATAGCGTTGAAATATTTTTTCCGCCTGATCCTCCCGGCCGTAAAGATGTACCAGAGGTTCCCGGAACCCTGAGAGGTCCGGATGGATGACTTTCCAGTCCCCGGTGAGAATTCCACTGTTAAAATAGGCGGCCGGCCGGTATTCGGTCAGATAGACATAAAGAATGTCAGGCAGTCTTTTTCTGACAGTGACCGTACGGGCCCATGGCATTTTAAGAAGATAATGCCTTACCCGGGACAGATCCATGGTCAGAAGATTGAGATTGTCATAGTTGCTCAGAAAATAATCGGCAACCTTTTTCTCGGAAAGGTAATGCAAATGCCCCTCCACCTGGAGCTTTCTGACCTGAATGGCATCGACATCGGTCATGGATTCATACAGCATTCTTCCCAGAAGCACATCTGCCAAAACCACCAGAGCCAGGAACAGAATCCCGAAAATCACCTCCCCCCGGGTTCTGCCCCGGGGTTCGGAAGTTTCTGCTCTGACCCGATAACCAGCCACTGTCAGTGCTCCTTCATTCTGTCAATATCCAGCTTCATGTCGCTGAGAACATGTGCCAGTTTCCCGACATTTCCGGCCCCCTGGGTAAGCACGATATCGCCATCCCTGATAATATCGGCCAGAATCCCCGGAACCAGCTCCGGACGCGATGCAAAATACGGCTCCACCTGACCTCGCAGTCTGATGGAACGGCATAACGAGCGGCCATCAGCCCCCACCACCGGCTTTTCTCCGGCAGGATAGACATCCATCAGAATCAGCTCGTCCACCAGCCCCAAAACCTCGACAAAATCCTCGAAGCAGTCTCTGGTCCGGGTATAGCGATGGGGCTGGAAAATCATCACCAGGCGGCGATCAGGCCATCCGGCGCGCACCGCACTGATGGTAGCCCGCACCTCATTGGGATGATGACCATAATCGTCAACCAGAAGTGCCCGACCTCTTCCGGTTTCAAACTCTCCGTACTGTTCAAAGCGTCTGCCAACACCCTGGAAGCTTCCCAGAGCAGCAATAATAGCCTCGTCTGGAATATCGTCCTCGGTGGCCACGCCGATGGCCGCAGCCGCATTAAGCGCCATATGAATTCCGGGAACGGTAAGCCTGACCCTCAGAGGGTCCCGCCCCTTTCTGTGAACAGTAAACTCGGAACTGGCCTTTTCCTGAACAAAATCCGTAACCCGGATATCGGCATCCTCGCGGGTTCCGTAGGTAATCACCGTGCGTCCGATGCGGGGCAGAATTTCCCGGATATCATCATTATCGGTACAGACCACCGCCACTCCGTAAAAGGGCAGATTATGCAGAAATTCCACGAAGGTGTCCTTCAGCCGGCTGTAATCCCCGCCGTAGGTATCCATATGATCATGGTCCAGATTGGTAACTACCGAAATCATGGGCTGGAGATGCAGGAAGGAGGCATCAGACTCATCGGCCTCGGCAATCAGATAACGGCTTTTACCGAGTCTGGCGTTCACCCCTGCGCTGTTAAGAAGCCCCCCGATTACGAATGTCGGATCCCTTCCGGCTTCGGCATATATTGAGGAAATAAGGCTGGTGGTGGTAGTCTTCCCGTGAGTGCCGGCCACGGCAATGCCGAATCTGAAACGCATAAGCTCGCCCAGCATTTCAGCTCTTCTGACAATCGGAATATGAAGACTTACCGCTTCCTGCCACTCCGGATTATCCCTGCTGATGGCGCTGGAAATCACAATAACGCTGGAACCGCGCACCTGTTCCGCACGATGCCCGATATATACCTGTATCCCCAGATCCCGGAGATGGGCGGTATTCCGGGACTCCGCAATATCGGATCCCGAAACCTCGTACCCCTCGTTTTTGAGCACCTCGGCAATACCGTTCATGCCGGCCCCGCCGATGCCCACGAAATGAATTCTTTTAACCTTATGCATTACCGGCACTGCGGTATACATGTCGCTCCTGTCCTGAATCATCTGGAATTCTCCCTGGTGGCTAAAGATCTGCAAATTGCGGCGATTTTTTCAGCGGAATCCAGCCTGGTACGGGACTGAACCTTTTCACTGATATCCGCCAGCTTTTCACGATGACTTCCGAAGTCCTGAAAATACCGGGAAAGACTTTCCGCCGTAAGTTCCGTCTGCGGCATGGTTATTCCCGCGCCGCTGTCAGAAAAGCTTCTGGCGTTTTTGGTCTGGTGATCATCCACGGCAGTGGGCAGAGGCACAAATATGGCCGGCATTCCGCACGCCCCGATCTCCGCCGAGGTAAGAGCTCCCGCACGGCACACTATAAGGTGATGAGACCGATAGGCCTCTGCCATGTCATTTATAAAATCCGACACCTCGCATACCCCCTCCGGAACCCCCAAAGAGGAATACAGCTTCCGAACTTCCGCGGAATTGCCCTTCCCGGTCTGATGAAACACCCGAAGTCTGACACCGGCATCCAAAGCCATTTTAACAGCTCCCGGAACCTTTTCGTTAAGAGCCCGGGCTCCCAGACTACCTCCTACCACAAGAACCCGGAGTTCCTCCCCCGAAAAGTCCCTGGGAAGCTCGTCATGCAGCGCAACAATGGCTTTCCGCACCGGATTTCCCACAAATTCAGCCTTGCTGCTTCTGATGGCTCCGGGAAATCCCAGAAGGATTTTGCCGGCAATATGGGAAAGAAGCCGGTTGGTAAGTCCCGGAGCGGCATTCTGCTCATGAAGAACCAGGGGAATCCCCAGAATCCTGGCTGCCAGGCCGCCGGGACCGGAGGCATACCCCCCCATCCCGAGAACCACATCAGGACGGTATTTTCTGAGAAGACTCAAGGCCTCGGCAACTGCCCTTATGACCATAAAGGGAGCCATAAGCTTGCGAGCGAGGCCGTTTCTGCGAATTCCCCGCACCCTGATAAACTCTATGGGATAGCCGTGCCGGGGCACCAGGTCCGCTTCCATGCGTTCCCGGGTTCCCAGCCAGAGCACATCCCACGGTTCCTCTCCGGAGGAAAGCTCGTCAGCCACGGCAAGTCCCGGAAAAACATGACCTCCGGTACCGCCGGCCATTATTAAAATTTTTTTCATATTGCTCATTTTCCTGCAAGAATTCAGTCCTTTGCCGTATCAGATTCCGGAACGCTTACCACCACGGTTCCGGAATCCCGTCCGTCCGCCTCCAGGGCACCAGAAGCCGGGGACTTCTTCCGTCCCGAACTTCCGCCATGCCTGGAAAGCGACTTCCGGATTCCCTTTTCAGTACGAATTTCCAGATCCTGAAGCCTGAAATACTGTTTTCTCCTCTCATAGCTTATCCGCACCACCACAGCCAGGGCCATTAGCATGCAGATAAGGCTGGAACCGCCATAGCTGATAAGAGGCAGGGTAAGCCCCTTGGTCGGCAGAAGACCTGAGGATACCCCGACATTGATGAAGGTCTGCCCGGTAAACCAGAGGCCCACTCCGAAAGCAAAGAACCCCTGCATGTAGTTCGGCATCTTTTTGCTGCGCATGCAGGTAAAGCCCAGCATGCAGCACCTGGCAACCAGCAGAAACTCCAGAATCACCACCAGGACAACCCCGACAAACCCGGCATCCTCGCCCCAGATCGCCATGATAAAGTCGGTGTGGGGCTCCGGAATATAATTCATTTTGATAACGCTGTTTCCCAGCCCCTGTCCGTCAGCTCCGCCGCGTCCGTAGGCCATAAGCCCCATGGTAAGCTGATAGCCGCCGTTTTCAGCGTCCTTCCAGGGATCCATATAATTCATTATCCGCGCCACGCGGTAGGGATTGAAAACAATCGCCGCCAGAAGAAAAAGACCGGCAGCGAAACTCGACACAATCACCACCGCCAGCCCGCCTCCGGCCACAAACAGCATGCCGAAGGTTATTCCCATAAGCACCACTATGGAACCGAAGTCACGCTGCAGATAGAGCAGCACCGCGAAGGGGGCAAAAAACAGAAACGGGAAAATAAAAACCCGCACTTTGTTTATAGCTTCATAATGCCTCTGAATATACCCGGCAATGAAAATAATCCACACCAGCTTTACCAGTTCGGAAGGCTGGAAATTGAAAAAACCGAGACTGATCCAGCGGCTGGCCCCCTTCACCGAGACTCCGCAGATCAGGGGAAGGGCACAAAGAACCAGGGCAGCAACCGGAAGATAAAAACGCCCGAAAACCAGCCAGAACTTTGTCGGAATCTGCATTACTCCCAGGGCGGCAATAAAACCCATTGCCATAAAGATAAACTGCTTTCCGATAAAGTATCCCGAATCATGCATCCGCACCTCGCCGACATAAATCGACGCGCCGTATATCATGACAAGACACAGTGCCAGCAGGAGAAAAACAACCACCACGAGCGACCTGTCAAAAAGGGGGCCCCGGGGATCATATTCCTCGTTTTCTCTGCCGCAAAACGCCTCAAGAAACCTCATGCAAGGCTCTCCACCATGGCGGCAAATTTATCTCCGCGGTCCTCAAAGCCCTTAAACTGATCAAAGCTGGCGCAGGCCGGGGCCAGAAGCACCACATCTCCCGGGCTGGCAATGCCGTCGGCATACGAAACCGCTTCGGCCATGGTTTCAAAAAGAACCGTTTCGGGTCCGAGGTCTCTGAGCATTCTCCCATCTCTGCCGAAACAGAGCATGAGCGCGACCTCATGTCCCAGAAGATTCCTGACGGGAGTAAAATCCTGCCCCTTGCCGAGACCTCCTGCCAGAAGAATGATACGCCCCCGGAGCCCGGATTTGAGTCCGGCTACCGCCGCCAGGGTCGATCCTACATTGGTGGCCTTTGAATCATTGTACCACCGCACACCGTTTCTCTCCCTGACCATCCGGCATCTGTGGGGCAGTCCGGAAAAATCCGAAAGCACCCGGATCTGAGCCTCCCGGGAAATTCCCAGAGTATCGGCCAGGGCCATGGCAGCCAGTGCGTTCATATGATTATGCCTGCCGTAAATTTTAAGTCCGGAAACCGGAAACACCGGAACACCGTCGACGGACAGCCATTCCTCATTATCCTTAAGGGTTATCCCGTAGGATTCTCTGCTGCCGCCGAAGGAAACATCATAATGTCCGTCCGGGGGAATCGTGGCACTGTCCTCGCGATTTGCAACAATTCTTGCAGCATGCGCAAAAATACGCTGCTTGGCTTTGAGATAAAGCTCCATTTTTCCGTCGTAGCGATCCAGATGATCCTCACTGAGATTAAGGATTGTCGCTCCGGCAAGCTTCAGGGATGAAGTTGTTTCCAGTTCAAAGCTGGACAGCTCAAGAACGTAGCAGTCCCGGTCATCCGCCAGCACATCCAGTGCCGGAATCCCGATATTGCCGCCAAGTCCGCAGTTAAGACCGGCAGCCCCCGCCATCAGAGAAACCAGGGTTACCACCGTGCTCTTGCCGTTGGAACCTGTAACCCCGACCACGGGAGCCCGGCAGTATCGCGCAAAAAGCTCGATATCGCCGATAATACTGACTCCCCGGGAGGCAGCTTCCCGAAGCGCGGAAAGACTCAGAGCCAGTCCCGGCCCCACAATAAGCTCGTCGTAGGCGCTTAAAAGCTCTCCCGAAAGCTCTCCTTTCACAAGACGGCAGTTTTCCGGAAGATCCTCCTCGCCGGCAGGATGCTCCCGGGTATCATAAACATCGGGAACAATGCCGTGCCGGATCAGAAAATTTACTGTGGAAAGCCCGCTTTTTCCAAGACCGATTACCGCTGTTTTTGCTGTCATACCATTCCCCGCAAACTAACGAAGCTTAAGAGTAACAAGACCGAGAATCACCAGCATCAGGGTGATAATCCAGAATCTGACAATAACCCGGGGCTCCGGCCAGCCCCCTTTTTCAAAATGATGATGAATCGGAGCCATTCTGAAAATGCGCTTCCCGTGCCTGAGCTTGTAGGATCCCACCTGAAGAATGACACTGATGGCCTCCAGCACGAATATGCCGCCCATAATGGCCAGCAGAAACTCCTCTCTGATGACTACCGCAATAACCCCGAGTATCGCGCCCAGTGCCAGGGAACCCACGTCTCCCATGAACATCTGGGCCGGATAGGTATTGAACCAGAGGAAGCCAAGTCCGGCCCCCACCAGCGTCGTGCAGATAATCACCACTTCAGACACTCCGGGCAGATAGGGAATATAGAGGTAGTCCGCATAGGTAACATTGCTGGTAAGCCAGGTAACGATTCCGAGTCCGGTTGCCACCATTACCACGCACACAATGGCCAGCCCGTCAAGACCGTCGGTAAGGTTTACCGCATTGGAAGATCCCGCAATGACAAAATATGCAAAAGGGATAAACAGAAGCCCCAGGTCAAAGGACCATTCCTTGAAGAAGGGAAAAACAATGGTGGTTTCATTGGGAGTTTTGGCAACGCAGTAGAGAGTTATTGCTATTATCAGTGCCGCCACGGACTGCCAGAAGTACTTCCATCTGGCAATCAGACCGTCCGGACTTTTTCTGACCACTTTAAGATAGTCATCGGCAAAACCGATAGCGGCATGACTGACCAGCCCGAACAGAACTATCCACACTGCCCAGTTGTCAAGACGGCACCACAGAAGAGCAGTTACCAGAATTACGGCATTTATCATGATACCGCCCATGGTGGGAGTTCCTTTTTTGGAAAGATGAGACTCCGGTCCGTCGTTACGGACAATCTGTCCGAAATGCAGTATCTGCAACTTTCTGATCATCCAGGGCCCGATAGCCAAAGACAGCACCAGCGCGGTAATCATGGAAAACACCGCCCGGAAGGACAGATAATCCACCACCCTGAAGAAAGACAGATACTGGCTCAGCCAGTCAGAAATAAGCACCAGCATTTTAGAATTTACGCTCCTTTTTCAAAACAGAAGGGATCATCTTTCCTTCACTGTTCACCACTTCGGCATTCATCCCCTTATTCTTTCATACTGCGAATCAAATCCGCCACATCACCCATTTTCATGGCATGCGAACCCTTGGCAGCAATGGTAAGATCCGGAACCCGGCTCACCAGATCACGCACCGCATCCAGCAATTCCTCCCGGGATCCGAAAACCCTGCCGCCAAAGGCCCGGGCGCTAAGTGCGGCCAGTTCTCCGATGCTCCAGAATTCATCAACGCGGCCCCGGGCATATTCACCGATTCTGGTATGAAGTCCGGGCGCATCCTGACCAAGTTCTCCCATATCTCCAAACACGAACACCCGATGCCCCGGAAGAAGAGACAGCGTATCAAGAGATGCCTGCACCGCATTGAACGAGGCATTATAGGAATCATCTATCAGAGTCAGCGTTCCGAGCTTTTCCACAAAAAGTCTTCCCGGAACCGGCCGCTGAGCCTCAAGACCTCCTGTAATGTCCGGGACGGATGCTCCCAGAAGTCCGGAAATCGCGGCTGCGGCCAGCGCATTGGAAACATTGTGTTTTCCGGGAAGCGCCAGTCTGACGTTTCCCTCTCCCCGGGGAGTAACCATCCTGAAGGCAAAGGTGCCGTTATCCTGACTTCTTACATCAAGCGCCCGGACATCGGCCCGGGGATTCTCCGCCCCGAAGCTCGAAAGATTTTTTCCGGCATAGTCGTTTCTCCAGCGGTCATAAAATTCACTGTCGGCATTCACCACACCTTTCCCCGAATCCCTGGAAAACACATAATCCAGAATTTCGCTTTTAGCGCGATAAACCCCGTCAAAGCCGCCGAATCCTTCCAGATGAGCGCCCCCCACATTGTTTATCAGAGCGACCTCGGGCTCCGCGAACTCCACGGTCCAGGCAATATCTCCCGGATGCGAGGCGCCCAGCTCGATGACGGCATAGTCCGTATCGGCATTTATGGCAAGAAGAGACAGAGGAACACCAACGGAGTTATTGAAATTGCCTTTGGTGGCAATGGTGTTTCCCAGACGTGACAGAATTGCCGCAGTCATTTCCTTCACGGTGGTCTTGCCGCAGGTACCGGTGATCGCCGCCACCCGGGCATGACTCTTTCTGCGGTTCAGCTGCCCCAGAAGTCCCAGCCCCCGAAGAGTGTCCTGCACCACAATCTGCGGCAGCGCCACAGGCAGCTCATGATCCGCAAGCAATGCAACAGCCCCGTTGGCGCAGGCTGTTTCCGCAAAAGCATGCCCGTCAAAATTCTCGCCCCTGAGACACACAAAGAGCAACCCCCGAACATCCCTGCGGGAATCTGTTTCCACACCTGCTATCAGAATCCTGTCGGCAGAATCTCCCGCATTCAGAAGTTTTCCGTTCATGTGCGCGGCTATTTCCGCCAGTGTCATTTCAATCATTTAGACAATCCTTCCAAAATTTTTACAGCGGTTTCCCTGTCGCTGTAATGATGCTTTACCGTACCGACAATCTGATAATCCTCATGCCCCTTTCCAGCCACCAGTACCGCATCTTCCGGTGCCGCAGCGGCAAAAGCCTCCCGTATGGCGTTTTCCCGATCCGTGATGATTTTATAATCGGTATTTTCCGGGACACCGGCCACCATCATTTTCAGGATCTCAAGATGATCCTCCGTACGAGGATTATCGTCGGTAAAAAACACTCTGTCGGAATGCAGGCTGGCAATTTTTCCCATAATCGGACGTTTGCCCTTATCCCGGTCGCCACCGCAACCGCAAACAGTGATTATCCGTTTAAAACCATGAGCCCGGAGACCGGAAATAGCCTTTTCCAGTCCGTCCGGGGTATGGGCATAATCCACTACCAGAACCGGCTTCCCCGGTTTTCTGAAGCATTCCATGCGCCCCCGCACCGGACGCAGGCATCCCACGGTGCGTTCAAGATCCGCCAGCACAAAGCCTCTTGCCAGCATAATACCCAGGGCACAGAGCAGATTTTCGGCATTGAACAGCCCGATCAGCGGCACCGAAAGCACGGCACGGCCGTAGCTGCCGTTTACCCAGACGGTAATCCCCTCCTGATGGCAGGAAATCTCCTCGGCAAAAATAATTCTGCCGCGATACCCGGATACCGGTTCCGTGCAAAAAGCCAAAGCTCCGGGGAGTCGGTTCAGAAACTCCCGCCCGGCAGCATCCCCGTAATTGATTACCGCGTGCGATTCGGGAAGCATTTTAAAAAGACCAAACTTCGCTTCGCGGTAATTGTCCATGGTTTTATGAAAATCCAGGTGATCCCGTGAAAGATTGGTAAAGCCGCCGTAACTGAATGAAAGATTCCGCACGCGCCCCTGGGCCAGACCATGAGAGGAAACCTCCATGGAAACGGCACGGGCTCCCCGGTCTGCCATTTCCCGGAGCGTTCTTTCCAGATCCAGAGGGCGCAGGGTGGTATTAGGACTTGGAATCAGATCCGGATAAAAACCGGTTCCGAGAGTCCCCATTACCCCGGTTTTGACATTCAGAGCCTGCGACCATTCGGCAATCAGATGGGTAACAGTGCTTTTGCCATTGGTGCCGGTCACCCCTACAAGACTCAGCTCGTCAGAAGGACGACCGTAAACCCGCGAAGCAATATCAGCTTCACAGCTGTCAAGATCACTGACCGGAATCAGCGGTATTCCGCACTCCTCCGCCGTAAACCCGTCCCCGGACTCATAGACAACGGCAGCTGCACCGCGCCTCGCCGCATCGGGGATCAGAGTTCGGGCATCAAAATGCAGCCCCTTGAAGGCCACAAACAAATCCCCCCGGGAAATTCTTCTGTTATCGGAAACCGCCCCGGCTATCTCCAGAGACGGAACCGGACAGCCGCAGGACAGTCCGGCAAGTATTTCTTTCAAATCAGCCATTATCATCACTCGCAAAATCGCATGTCGAAAAACTAATGTCTCTTTTTGCTGGAAATTTCCTTCTTTTTCTGGGCCGGGGTCTTCAAAGTGCCATCGGGGTTAAGATCATCCGGGGGAATGTTGTAAAGCTCCAGAGTTCGCTTCATCACCTCGGAAAAAACCGGCCCCGCCACCACGCCGCCGTAAAACTTGCCTGCGTGAGGCTCGTTAATCACTACCACCAGCGCAAACCGGGGATTGCTCATCGGAGCGATGCCGGCAAAGGTTCCCACATAATCCTTTCCGTATCCCCCGGCCACGGCGACCTTTGCAGTACCGGTCTTACCGCCCACCCGGTATCCGGCAATCATGGCCTGGGCGCCGGTACCACCGCCTTCCACCACTGATTCCAGGGATTTAAGCACCAGATTAACGTCCTGCTCCCTGGCTACCCGGACACCTTGAGGAACCTTGTCAACCTTCAGAATGGACAGAGGGCGCCTGATACCGTGATTGGCAAGAATCGAATAAGCCTGCGCCACCTGAAGCGGCGTTACCGTAATGCCGTAGCCATAACCAAGAGTGGCATTTTCTATCCGGCTCCATCTTCTTCTGTGGGGAAGTCTTCCGGTATTCTCTCCGATAAACTCGATATTGGTGCGTGAACCGTAGCCGAAAGCTTCCAGCCCCCTGACAATATCGCGGGGATCCATTCTCAGGGCAATACGAGCCATTCCGATGTTGGAGGAATACTTAAGAATGTCAAAAAGATTCCCCGAGTTCATGCGATGGCTGTCGGTAATCATTTTGCCCTGAACCTGAAACGGCGTGGTGTCAAAAACCTCGTTCCAGTTGGTAACCCCCTTCCCCAAAGCCGTAACCGCCACCAGCGGTTTGGTAGTGGACCCCGGCTCATAGGTGTCGGTCACCGCCCGGTTTCTGGCCCGGTACGGAGCATAGCTTTCTCTGCTGTTGGGATTATAGGAAGGATAGTTTACCATGGCCAGAATCTCGCCGGTCCAGGAGTCTATAAGCACCAGCGATGCCGAGGTGGCTCTGTTGATTTCAGCATGGTATTTCAGAGACTTGTAGGCCAGAGACTGCAGTCTTTCGTCTATGCTGAGCACAAGATCGTTGGCCTGCTTTCCTTCCTTCACCACCCCGAGGTTTTCAATGATATTGCCCCGGGCGTCCTTGACACGCCTGACCTTTCCGGGAGACGAGAGCAAATAGTCGTTATACTGTCTTTCCAGCCCTTCGGTTCCCGCCCCGTCAATGTTAGTCATTCCGATAATATGGGCATTGATTTCGGAGGTGGGATAAAACCTTCTGAGTTCGGGGTTGACGTAGATACCGTCGATCTTAAGGGATTTAATATAGTCAGCCATCTGGGGCTCGATCTGCCTGGCTACGGTGATATGGCGATTCCTGGGTTCCCTGAGTTTCTGCGACAGACTGGTACAGTCAGCCTGCAGGAGCTCGCAGATTTCCCTGATAGAAGCTTCCTTGTCAAGCTGCTTCTTTTCATGATAGTCATGAAAGCTTTTGGCATGAATCACCACAGCTCGCATGGGGACGCTGATGGCCAGCTTTTCCCCGTTGCGATCATAGATAACGCCTCTTTCGGGATGCTCCGTGGCAGTTCTTAAAATACGATCATTGCCTTTGGAAATCAGATCGTCAGCTGACCAGAACATCAACCATGAGACTCTTCCGATAAGTGCCAGAAACAGAATCAGCAACATGCCCCAGAACATCAGGATCCGCTTTATGCTGATTTCATAACGGTCCCCTCCGGCATCGGCACGTTTTAACAGGTTGACAACTTTTTGGAAGGCATTTTTAAGCCATAGCATCAGCGGACTCCCCGTTTCCCGGTTTCGGACAGGTTTACAATAACTTCCTCTGTAAGCACGTCAGGCTGATGCATTCCCATTTTTTTCCCGGCCTCATCGGCTATCCTGGAAAGCTCGGAGAGAGTCTGCTGCTCCAGCCGGAGATGCTGATACTCCTGATCCAGGGCATCCTGTTTGCTGACCTCAATACTGAAATCGGTAACAGTGCGCCGCGTTTCCTGCACCTGGGAAATAATCATAAAGGATTCTGCAACAGCGGTTGCCAGCAGGAATATGAACAGCAGATTGCGTACACAATCCCGGAGCACAATCCCCATAAGACTGAACCTCTGGAATTCCTCGCTGGTATTTCTGGCTTTCACAGACAGCGCCCTCCGTCCTTGCCTGTCCCGCAGGAAGGAAGCCGCTCACCTGTGCGGAGAATGGCACTGCGGGATCTGGGGTTTTCGGAAATCTCCTGGGCTCCGGGACGGATGCCGCGATCCACCAGTCTGAAAGTGCGTGTTTTGGCGATTTCACTTTCCGGAACCGGAATTCCCCGGGGCGGGACCTCCCCTCTTTCAGCTTTTTTCAGGAATGACCGCACCAGATGATCCTCAAGAGAATGAAAGGTAATGACCGCTAGGCGTCCGAAAGGTGCCAGCAAATCCCGGGAATTCCTGAGCGCCTTCTCTATTTCCTCCAGTTCGCCGTTCACCTTTATTCGAAGTGCCTGAAAGGTTCTGGTGGCAGGATTCTTGCCTGGTTCCCGCGGCACCAGGCGGGAAACCAGATCCGCCAGTTCGGAGGTGGTTCTGAACGGATGATCCCGGCGATCCTGCACCACGGCCCTGGCAATCTTCCTGGCAAAACGTTCCTCCCCGTAATTACGAATAACCTCAGCAATTTCCGACTCCGGGGCACTGTTTATCCAATCGGCAGCACTGATCCCGGATTCCGGATCCATTCTCATATCCAGAGGACCTTCTTTCATAAAACTGAACCCTCTTTCGGGATCATCGAGCTGGGGGGAGGAAACCCCGAGATCAAGAAGAATTCCGGATATCTTTCCGAGAACTCCGAACTCTCCGAGGAGTTCCGGCATCTCCGAAAACTTCCCCCTGAGCATGGTAAAACGGGGATCCTTTATCTCCATGCCGGCTTTCACAGCCTCGGGATCCCGGTCGATCCCGAAAAGTCGCCCTTTCTCCGACAGCTTTGAAAGGATCAGCCTTGAATGACCTCCTCTTCCGAATGTTCCGTCAACATAAATCCCGTCTCCAGTGACGTTAAGAGCTGCCACGGCTTCATTGAGAAGCACGGTCACATGTCTGTATTCTTCCATAGAAATACCCTGAAGAGAAGATTTTCGGGAGAGCAAGCAAAAAACGAGGGAACCTGAACAAACCAGTCCCCTCGCTTTCATATTAAACAAATGAGTCAGCCATAAGCCGGGTTCTGTACTGTAAAAACAGCGGTAATCATTCCTCTACGTCAAGAAGTCGCCTCCTGACTTTAGCGATCAACCCGCTCCTGACACGGGCAATGTCATAAGGAGCCTATTCGATCTTGCTCCGGGTGGAGTTTTCCCTGCCATGAACTGTTACCAGACATGCGGTGCGCTCTTACCGCACCTTTTCACCCTTACCGATAAACGGCGGTATATTTTCTGTGGCACTGTTCGTAGATTCGCATCTCCCAGATGTTATCTGGCACCCTGCCCTGCGGAGCCCGGACTTTCCTCCCCCCTATGCGTCTGCCGAAGCACAACCATAAGGCAGCGATTACCTGTCTGACTCGCTGCAAATTATAGCATACAACTTTATGGAGTAATACGGTAAATCCCCAAGAGCCCGATAAAAAATACCGCAACCAAAACCAACATCCCGAGTTCCAGCTGCCGCCTCCCGAAAAGGACAAAGAGGCACTCCGGATTCAGGACTCCGGCTCCTCCTTTTGCAGAGCCAGAGCCTCGCGATAAACATCGTTTTTGGAACAGCCAAAGGTTTCGCTCACTATCCGGGCCGCCTTTTTTACCGGAAGCTCGGCAACGAGCAGGCGGAGGAGTCTCCGAGCTTCATCACTGACGGCAGTCTCCCCGGAGTCCGGTCTCCAGGGATACAGCACCGCGACCATCTCTCCGCGGCCTGAATTGACGTCATTTGCCAGAATCCCGGAAAGCTTTTTGCAGGTAGTGCGGTAAAAGGTTTCAAAGGTCTTGGTCATCTCCCGGCCGACAACGATCTCACGATCTCCGAACACCCGGCCAAGTGCCACGGCCGTATCCGGCATCCGCCGCGGCGTTTCGTAGAACACCATGGTCCGGGTTTCATGTCTGAGCTCCTCCAGCCGATCGTAAAGAGCCTTTTCCCTGACAGGCAGAAACCCCTCAAAACAAAAACGATCCGTCGGGAAGCCGGCCGCTTCCAGTGCCGTGATTGCGGCGCACGGTCCGGGAAGAGGCACAACCCGGATTCCGGCATTAACACAGTCTACAACCAAATGATACCCGGGATCCGATATCAGAGGAGTTCCGGCATCGGAAATCAGAGCCACACTTTTACCTTCCTGAATCCAGTTCCGTACCCTGGCAGCCTTCTCGGTCTCATTATGGTCATGAAAGCTTTCCAGAACAGGAGAAGTTACCCCCAGCTGTTCCAGAAGCGGCCGGGAATGCCTGGTATCCTCTGCACAGATGATCCGGGCCTCCTTAAGAATCCTGACCGCCCGAAAAGTTATATCCTCCATATTTCCGATGGGTGTCGGAACAATATAAAGGGCGGGCTCGAGCTCTTCCATGCAAACCTCCTTGCCGAATATCCCGAAAGACTGATTATCAGAATCAAAGCATATCATAAGAGTGTATAATAACAGCATCAGAAAAACTGTCAGTATAGAGACTCACGCCATGCGGTACAAAAATCACCAACATTGTAACCTTCATTCAATCATTTTGGCATGCGCATTTTCCGTCATGTTTACGGGATGCTCCCTGACCGGAAATCATAATGCGTATCTGGAACCTCAGCCGTTCAGCAAGCTTGCAGAGAGCAGCGAATGGTATGAGGATCAGTTATCCGCATCAACCCCGGAATACAATTTTGACTGGCAGATTCTCCTGGCCAGGGCATATTCGGCAGAAGGAGACACCAATCGGGCCTTTGAAGTGATACGGCAGATGCGGGAGCAGGCCATCACTCCTCTTCACGGCAACTATGCGGACATTATCGAAGCTCAGGTCAGAAGCAGCACCGGAAACTACAGTCAGGCCCTGGCTCTTCTTAATGGAGTTGATACCGTAAATCTGCCGCAGAGTGCCCTGGCATACTACTATAACCTGGCCGGCAAGGTGCAGGATCGCACCGGAAACTATGCCGCCGCCGGACAAAGCTTCCTGAATCTCGCTCATGCCGTCGGTGCCGCAGATAAGAAAACCGCATGGAAAAAAGCTCTTCAGGAATACCGTCAGGCTGACAATAAGGAAATCCTGGCCCAGTTTAAATCCTCACAGGACAATGATGACCGGGGATTCCTGGAGTATGCTCTCATTCAGAAGTCCCCTTCAGAGGCTGCCAGATCACGTCTTATGTCCAGATTTGCTGCAAAATACCCGAATCATCCGGTATTTTCCCTGAACACTCCGGATGCCGGAGATGACCGTGAGCCCATTCCCGTCGGCGGTCCCGGCAGCAGTCAGGAAGGTGGTGTCTCTGCCTCCGGCATCGGCGACGGCGATACCATTGCGGTATTCCTGCCGCTTACCGGACGTTATGCGGCTCTTATCGGGCAGCCGGTGCGCATGGGAATCGAAAACGCCTTCCGGGATCGCGGCATCAGGATTAATCTTAAATTCTACGACACTGCAGCCGGCAGCATTGCCGACTATTATTCCGATGCCATGGCCGGCGGAGCCAAAGCGATTATCGGCCCCATCATCAAGAACGAGGTGGATGAGCTGCTGTCATTTGATCCCCGGATTCCGGTAATTGCCCTGAACGAAGGCCAAACCCGCGGCGGCCGTAACGTGGTATATCTGACACTGGCTCCGGAAGTGGATGCCAGGAATGCAGTTCAGGAAATGGGCCGAGATGCCGTGTCAAATCCGGTAATCATTGCGCCTCAGAACGACAAGGGCAGCAGAATCAGCAGAGCCTTCAATGACTACTGGCTGAGGAGCTATAACCAGAATACCAGCGTCTGCTATTTCACTGATGTAAACTCCCTGGAAAGCACTCTCAAAAGCTGTGCCGACAACACGCAGGATCCGTTCGATGCTGCCTATATCTACGGAACCGCCAATGAAGCTTCAATAATCAGAGAGTACAGCAAAAACGTAGGCTTTGGCATGCCCCGATACTATGTAGGATCAAAAAGCAACAGCGGAGTTATGAACAATTCTGCCCTCATGGGAATAAAAGGGATGAAGCTCGGCGATCAGCCATGGCTGCTTCAGAACAGTTCTATCAAGGAACAGATTATTTCCATTCTCCCAAAAGCCAACGGCGACACTCTGAGATGCTTTGCTGTGGGATATGACTCCTACAACCTGGTACTTCATCTGGATAAAATGATTAACAATCCTGAAGAGGTGGTACGGGGGCTTTCCGGAGATATCAGCATCGATGCCCAGGGCAGACTGGAAAGAAACATTTCTTGGATAACCGTAGGCGAGAGTGACTGATGCCGGATACTCAGGGATGCATGGAAGAAGCAGTCGGTGCCCTTCTCGGACTGCAGCAGGATGTTTTTGACACTACTGACTATGCGGCCGCGGTACTCAGCATGAGTCTGACCTCGGAACGCCGAATCCTTGTTGCCGGAACCGCGCTGTCCGCACCGATTCTGGAGATTTTTTCCCGGGAGCTCAATATCAAGACTCTGAATGAGAAGGGACTCGCCGGAAGCAAGGTGCTCAACAGGGAGGCCGGAGTTCTGGGACTAAGCACTGATAATGTCGGACTGGGGCAACTGCTTAAAGCCACATTCAATGCCGAAGCCTGCTGTTCTCCTGACAGCGGTTCAGACAGTCTGCTTATCATCAGCGACACCCCTGAAGCAGCGCTGCCGGTGTTCGGAGAACTTTTGGAAGCAGCTCATCAAATGCGTGTTCCCTCAGTGGTGATCTGCACTCAAAAGGATAAGATTTCCGGACTTCTCAGCGATGAGGACATTTGCATCCGCCTCAATATTGATTCCGCCTACAATTTTCTGACAGCGGCGCTTTCCCTGTTGTTCTGCATCAAAAAACAGCTGGAAATTGTATAGGCACTAAAAAAGAGAGTGCTCTGAAAAGCACTCCCTTTATTCTTTTCTCTCTACGCGACTTTGTCTCATGACATATCCGTTTTCCGATTGCGGACAGGAACCAGCGATCCGCTATTCCACAATTTCCAGGGTAGGCTTGCGGGCCGCCTGTGGTCTCTCGGTTCTTTCCGGATCTGCGGAGCTTTCATTGTTATCCACCACCTCAAACCCTTTTCTGTTTTCCGGCGAAATGCTCGAAACCTCCGAAAGGTGCGACTTCCCGGAATCCCCTGACGGACTCGGAAAGTTTCCGGACTCAAACATCTCATCATAGGCTCTTTCCGGAAACATGCACATCCCCATGGATAAATCCTCTCTAGGATATATGGTAATTACGGCATACATCGGAACATACACATCATGAGGAACACCGCCAAACCTCGCACAAAAGGATATTGCGTCATTGTCAATATTGAGATTTCTTACCGCAGTGGTCGAGATATTCAGGATAATTACGCCGTTCTGAGCATACTGCAACGGCAACTGAACCCCGGGACAGTTTACATTCACAGAAATCTGAGGGGTCAAACGATTGTCCACCATCCAGTCGTACATCGCTCTCAGCAAATACGGGCGACAAGGCTGGACATGTAATACATCTGCCATAACAAAATCCTAACACACAGAAATACAGGGTGATGATATCACACCCGATTGTATCATTACATTAATTAGTTACAAAATGGTACCCGCAATCAAAAAAACCCCGGACAAAATTCCGAGGTTTTGACACAAAGCAAAAAATTGCCAGATTAACGCTTGGAGTACTGAGGACGCTTACGAGCCTTGTGGAGACCAACCTTCTTACGCTCAACACAACGGGCATCGCGAGTCACATAACCGGCCTTGCGAAGCTCAGAACGGAAAGATTCGTCATATTCCATAAGAGCACGGGTAATGCCATGACGAATGGCTCCGGCCTGGCCGGAAATACCGCCGCCGGCAACAGTGATGAACAGATCAAGCTTATCACCGATGCTGAGAAGCTCCAAAGGCTGACGCACTACCATTCTTGCAGTCTCACGGCCAAAATAATCATCAAGAGAACGCTTGTTGATCACAATGTTGCCAGTACCCTGCTTAATGAAGACACGAGCGGTCGAACTCTTGCGACGGCCGGTACCATAATACTGATTCTCTGCCATTTGTCTTTACCCCTAAATGTCCAAAACCTGCGGCTGCTGTGCAGCATGATTATGAGAAGCACCGGCATAAACCTTTAATTTACGGAACATGGCACGACCAAGAGGTCCCTTGGGAAGCATTCCGCGAACAGCAGATTCGATTACCATCTCCGGCTTCTTGGCCTGAAGTTCATTGAAAGGAACATTCTTAATGCCCCCCGGATAACCGGAGTGAGAATGATAGATCTTGTCAGTGAACTTATTGCCAGTTACCTTAACCTTGGAAGCATTGATAACGATAATATAATCACCGGTATCCATAAAAGGTGTGTATTCTGGCTTGTTTTTGCCGCGAAGACGGGAAGCAACCTCGGTAGCCAAACGGCCAAGAGTTTTACCGTCAGCGTCAACTACATACCAGTCACGCTTGATGGTGGCTGGATTAGCAACGAAAGTTTTCATGTAAATAACCCAAACTGAAATAGTTAAACATCAGGAACCGGCAACGCCGAATCCTTCTATCTTTCGATTTCCTACCCCCTTCGAGATAAGAACTCGAATCGTTTATAGTCCTGAAGACCTGTAACGTAATGTGGGCGTGCGTATGGTACACCATTTTCTTTTAAAAATCCAATTTATTTCACAAAAATAAATTGCCGGTGATTTGCGCACTAACAGCATATCCTGACCGAATTTCCGTTCCCGCAGCAAGCCAGGCAACAAGATTACGGACAGCTATTCACGAAGCCAACCCTGACAATGACTAATCAGCGCTCTGCTCTGAAACCACCACCGCACAGGAAGTATGTATGCCGTTCCTGATGATCTCAAATGAAACCTTGGTGCCCGCAGAACTGTCTGCCACGAGATCCATAAGATTTTGCATATCACTGACATTTCTGCCGTTTACGGAAACTATGATGTCTCCGGGTTTAAGCTCGCCGCTGGCAGGTCCGTTCGGATCTATGCTGGTAATAATAATCCCCTGAGATATGCCGTTTATGCTGTCGTCACGAACTTCATCGTAAATATTCTCGGCCGCAATCCCCAAATATCCCCGAATTACTCTGCCGTTTTTAACAATTTCGGAAAGAATGCTCAAAACCTGATTGGCAGGAATGGCAAAGCTGATGCCATAAGCCTTCGCATCACTGCTGCCAGACATGGTGGCTGTACTCATCCCGACAAACTCACCTCTGGTATTAACAAGAGCTCCTCCGGAATTTCCCGAATTAATCGGGGCATCCGTCTGTATGAGATCCTGAATGCCGTCAGTAATGTCAATACGGTTAAGTCTGGTGATGCCGCTGCCACGCCGGCCGACGGCACTGACAATCCCGTGAGTGATGGTCTGTCCGAGATTGTAGGGATTTCCAATGGCCAGTACCACATCACCAAGGTGGGGCTCGCGATTTTCGTTTATGATGATTCGGGGCAGGGGATAACTGCTGTTTACATGCAGAACGGCAATATCAGTTCTTTTATCATAACCAATAAGACTGGCTTCAAACACCGTGCCATCCCGAAGCTGCACTCCGATGACGCTGTTTTCGTCAGCCTGCATGATTACGTGATAATTAGTAATAATGAGACCGTCTGAGCTCATGATAATGCCGGAGCCGGAACCGGTTACCTCGGACGTTCCGTAAGCATCATCCGGCACATGCCGTTTTTTAATAAAAATATTAACTACTGCTGAAGCACTTCTGCTTATGCCGTAAAAAAAAGAATCCGGCTCTTCCCGATCCGCAAAAATACAATCCCGGGACAACAAAATGCCGATTCCGATAATCACACCGGCTAAGGTACTTTTAATCCAGCCATTCACCGGAGAACCTCCTGGTCAACAAAAAATGGGCAGTAACAGTCTACTGCCCACATTTTAACGACTTACCGGAGTATAAAAAAGTATCAGAAGCTTCTGGTGATATAAATTACCGCACTGCCACGAATAATCCTGAGTGCTATAAAGCTGTCCTTTTCCTTCAGAGCTCCTTCAAGATCATCTACTGACTTAACTTCCTTCTTGTTAACCTCTACAATGATATCCCCTTTTTTGAGGCCAAGATTTTCCGCGGGACTGTCGGCAGCCACGGACTTCACGACCACCCCGCCCTTGTCATCGTCTGAATTGGTACCAAGTGTGGCGCCTTCAAACAGCGGACTGGCACTGCGGGACACCGTGCCGCCGGACTCCGAAGAAGAATCAAGAACCACTTCAACCTCGGAATTCTTGCCATCACGGAAAATACCGAGCCTGATTTTGGTTCCTGCTCCCAGGGTGGCGATCTTGGCACGAAGCTGTCCGAAACTGGATATGGGGGAACCGTCAATAGAGGTCAGAATATCACCTGATTTAATTCCTGCCTTTTCGGCGGCAGATCCCTTCATTACTTCGTTAACGAAGGCTCCGTTAACATTCTTGTAATCGAAATTCCTGGCAAGATCCTCCGTTACCTCGGTACCGAGAATTCCCAGCATGCCGCGTTTGACCTTACCATGTTTGATTAACTGATCTGTGGTGGACTTCACCATGTTGGCCGGAATGGCAAAGCCAATGCCGATATTGCCGCCGGCCTTGCCGAGAATGGCAGTGTTGATTCCCACCAGTTCACCGCGAAGATTCAGGAGGGCTCCTCCGGAATTGCCGGAATTGATGGCGGCATCAGTCTGAATGAAATTCTCATAATTTTCAATATTGAGACCGGAACGGCCGAGAGCGCTTACAATTCCCGAAGTAACGGTCTGTCCCAAGCCGAAAGGATTTCCGATAGCAATGACGAAATCCCCTACACGCAGTTTGTCAGAATTTGAAAAGGGAATGGCAGTAAGATTATCTTTCTTTTCCAGCTCCAGAACAGCAATATCCGTCTGCTGATCCTCACCGATCTTTTTGGCTTTAATAACTCTTCCGTCATGCAGAGTTACCTTGATTTCATCAGCACCGTCTACCACGTGGTAATTGGTAATGACAGTTCCTTTGGCGGCATCGATAATAACACCGGATCCCAGGGCTTTAAAGGAACGCTCTCTTGGCATCTCCGGAAAGAAGAAGCGAAACTGCTCCGGAATCTCCATAATGTCATTGCGGAGAGATTTTTTTCCGTTAACCGAAATATTGACAACTGCCGGTACAACCTTTTCAAGAAGAGGCGCCAGGGACGGCATTTCCCCGGAATTTTCCGCACTCATGGCCCTGATAAGCGGTGTGGCATCTGCATAGGCAGAAACTGGTATCAGGGCTAAAGAAACTGACAATCCAAGAACGGAACAAAGTCTGTTAATTTTCTGCATCATAACATCTCCATTATTGATACATTCTTCAAAACCATAGGCATGCCCCTGAAAAGACTTCAATTTTTTTCCCGGACTACCCGCCGGACTCCTTAAGTGCGGCAGAAACCACATGAAGACTGATAATGGTGACAAACCTATAAATCAGAATTTGCACCTATAGTGCTAACAAAATTTAAGACCCTGATCCTGATTAAAAGTTCACACAGATCACATTTTGTAACAACTTCAGGATAAACGTCTACATAAAGTACATGGGTGCTTTGCTGACAATAATAAAGAGTCTTGAACAAAAAAAACGATCCCGCAGGATCGTTCTTAAAAAAACAAGCCTCAAAACGGAATGATTTTCACAAATCATCCCTCTTTGAATCAGCCCCGGATGATTCATCCGAGGGATTCACAACTGCCTCATTCCCCTTCACGGAGTGCGTTGCGGCATCAGCCGGCTCATCAAGCTTGGTGTCAGGCATCACATCAATAACCGTTTCCTCCACCTTGCTTTCCTGATTATTTTCCTTTACTGCCGGTTTAAAAATATGTTCCGGAGTGGTGCTGGCAAACATATCTCCCAGCTGGGGAACTATTTTGCGGCTCTGATCGGACATATAGCGGGCATAAGCCTGATAACTGTTTTCCATTTGCTCAAAAAGAGCGTTGGATCCTAAAAAGAAGTCATTAATAACTCTTTTATGACTTACAAGTTCACGTTTAAGCCTGGTAAGCTCATCTTCCAGGCGGGACTTGTCTCTGTTTCTGGATGAAAAATGGTTAATAAGATAGCCAACAAAAATGCCAACAATACCTGACGCTACAATATATATGATCTCGGAGGGTCCCATTAACCGCATACTCCCAACAAATTCTGTAAAAATACAGAAAAACAAACCGACACCGCCTGCAAAAAGGCAGTGTAATTATAATACTGACGCAATGGATTAAAAAGCAGAATTAATATTTGAAATGGTGCTGATACCCAGAATCGAACTGGGGACCTCACCCTTACCAAGGGTGCGCTCTACCAACTGAGCCATATCAGCACAACAGAGACTGAAATGGTGCTGATACCCAGAATCGAACTGGGGACCTCACCCTTACCAAGGGTGCGCTCTACCAACTGAGCCATATCAGCATAATGCCTGACAATGACCTACTCTCACATAGCGAATGCTACACTACCATCGGCACTGTTCCGTTTCACTTCTGTGTTCGGAATGGATACAGGTGGTT
>CACYPY010000012.1 GCA_902776415.1 uncultured Ruminobacter sp. | reverse complement strand
CAACCCTGGGCCATGACTTCCAGCACAATATGCACCGGCAGAGAACCGTCAGGATTAAGCCCTGCCATGGGACGATCTCCGGGAACGTAAAAGGCGGTGCCGGAATCCAGCCCGGGATCGGCCTCAATAACGCCGTCAATCATCAGCATCGGCTCCTGATGCGGCGTCAGCCTAAAAAAATCCTCCCCGGAGAGATCAACCCTAATCATTTTCCGAACACCATTGAAACATTGTTCCCGCCAAAGGCAAACGCATTCACCATTGCATACGGTCTTTCCGCATACCGGCCGCCGGCCGTTACCAGATCGATTCCCGGAAATTCCTCGCGGAATTCCTCCGGCCGGTAATCATGACGGGGCAGGGGCGCTCCGTCAAGCACCAGCGAGGCGATATAGGCTCCGGTTATGCCCGCGGCCCCCAGAGTATGTCCGGAAAGGTGCTTTACCGATGAAACCGGAACATTCCCTCCGAACACCTCATAAACAGCCCTCCCTTCCATGGCATCATTAAGTCTGGTTCCGGTGCCGTGAAGGTTCAGATAGCCGATATCCCCGGGACGGAGCCCCGCCATTTCCAGGGCCTGTCTCATAGCAGCCGCCGGCATTTTTCCGGAAGGATCCGGTGCGGAAATATGATGAGCGTCGGAGGTGGCCCCGAAACCCATAAGCTTCAGAGCACCGGGCTCCAGAGATTCCCGGGCGGCCAGTGCGATCCCGGCTCCTTCCCCGATGCTGATGCCGTCCCGCTCCCGGTGAAACGGACGGGCACGGCCCGGAGACAGCGCTCCCAAAGCGTAAAAGCCGCTCACGCTGACCGCCGAGAGTGAATCCGCACCTCCGGTGATCACCGCATCGCAAATTCCGGCTTTTATAAGATCCCGGGCACTGACCAGAGCCCGGGCCGAGGAGGAACATGCGGTGGCCACGGTGTAGCACGGCCCCCGAAGCCCCAGCATTTTCTTAAGGAATGCCGTGATATTGCCCACCTCGTAAATCCTGGAATCAAAGGAGAGCTTCTCCCCGGCGGCAATCCGGCGGCGCCCTTCCTGTTCCACCTCGCTGATGGCGGAGGTGGATGTTCCCAGCACCAGACCCACCCGATCCGGCCCGTAGCGCCGGATGGCCAGAGATATCAGATCCCGGGAGAGATTAATGCAGTGGGCCGCCAGCCTGGTACTCCGGGAGTCCGCATCCCCGGGAGCGTTCAGAAAGCAGTCTACCGTTCCCAGGTGAGCGGAAAGCCCCCCGGGAAGATACCCCGGGATTGTCCGGAACCCGCGGGAACAGTTGTCCCTGATGGCCGACACGGCCTCATTTCTGTCCGCTCCGAGAGCGGAAACCGCCTCGAGGCCATTAAGGTAAATCATCTCAGTTTTGTCCTCCGCTCCCGTCCCTGAGATTATCGGAAAAGTCCCGGCTCAGTCCCGGATGATTAAGCACGGCAGCCAGCACAAAAACCGTCAGAAGCCCCAGAGCCAGCATGCATCCGAAGGATGCCAGAACCCGGGTTCCGGAAAATGCCAGAGCTCCGAAAGCCGCCTCCGTGGTCAGCCAGGAGGCCAGAAGCGCCTGCCACCGCTCCCGGAAATTTCCGGACCCTGCGGAAAACATGAAAATGCAGTAGTCCGCCCCCAGTCCCAGAATCATGAACAGCGCCAGAACCGAAAAAAGACCGAAGTATCCCTCCGCCAGAAAAGCCGCAGCCAGCATTCCACCCGAAAGCCCGCAG
Organism: uncultured Ruminobacter sp.; assembly: GCA_902776415.1. Classification (GTDB taxonomy): domain Bacteria; phylum Pseudomonadota; class Gammaproteobacteria; order Enterobacterales; family Succinivibrionaceae; genus Succinimonas. The sequence goes on along the minus strand of CACYPY010000012.1, from coordinate 32,983 downwards.
AGCACCGGGAGCAAAAAACCGGAAAACACTCTTTTCCGCATCACCGGGGCCAGAATCACCAAGGCTGTCAGAAACGCTCCCGCCAGAACCCCGGTCAATTGTACCCTAAAATCCCGAAAAGCATTATTCCACTCTGTCTGTTTGTCTAGCAGTTTCACATTCCCCCGGGAAAGAAGCGCCGCCCCGAGAGTCTCCCTGTTTTCCGGAGATCCTCCGGCCCTGAGCAGTACCGCATCTTTGGAAACCATCCAGGAAAGACTGTCCGGAATATCCGGTTCAGAAAGCTCCGGAACCTCCGGAATTTCAGGCAGATTGTCCAGCGGAAGTCCTGCGGCGTCATAGGCTTCTGCCAAAGCCGGCAGAGCCTCCCGGTAACGCCTAAGACTGTCCCGGGCGGTTTTCAGGGAGGGAACGGCGTCACACGGGAAAAAGACCGCCTCCCGAAGCTCAGGAAAAAGACTGTCCCGAATCTCCTCGCACTCCCGCAGCGTTTCCTCGCGATCCCGGCCGGATATGAGATACCAGGAGGGTTTTCCGGAACTGAATACAGTCTCCCTGATTTCCCGGTCCATACCGCCAAGCTCCGCATCCTGTTCCTGCATGCCGGAAACCCGGTCATCCGGAATAATGCCTGAAGAGATCCATATTCCGGCCGCAATCAGAAGCACCGCAAATCCGAAGAAAGCCCGGCGCAATCCCGGAACGGTGTTTTCCGACAGCGTACCGCAGCGAATGCGGGGCAGAATTTCCTGATCCGGAGAAACCGCCCCTTTCCGGCTTCTGAAGGGAATAATGATCCAGATTGCAGTCAAAAGGGCCAGGGACAGCGAAACCGCCGCCAGAAGAGCCAGCTCCCGCAGCACCGGAAGAGAGGTCAGCGTCATAATAAGGTAGGCGGCGATACTGGTGCCGCCGGACAGCATAAGAGCGCCCGCAAGTTTTCCCGAGGCATCGGGATCCCCGCCGCTCCGGAACATCAGGGAATGAATGAGATAGTCTGCGCAGATCCCGACGAGTGCCGCCCCCATCCCCAAAGTAATTATGTGGATATGTCCCAGAATCAGGATTACCGCTGTAATACCGCACCCCAGAAACAGGACCAGAAAAAGCAGGGTTTCCATGAGCTCGCGAATCCCGCGAAAAATCACAATAAACACCAGTGCCAGCACCGCCGCCGAAAACCCGCCGATTCGGCTCATATCGGAAACGGAATTCCCGGTCGCCCGCACCTGATAGAAAAACGGCGAAACAAAGCTCAGGCGGATCCCCTGCTCCCGGAGACGATCCCGTTCCGTAAGCAGTTCCCCGAGAAGCCGTTCCCCCTGTTCCTGAGACAGTCCCGTTCCGGGGGAGATTCTCCCCGTAAGAAGGTAACGGATCTTCCCGTTTTTTTCAGTCCTGAGTAAACCTGAGGCATCCCGGGTAACATCTTCGGCCGGAGTTCCGGAAAAATGCCGCATAATCAGAAAAGGGTCGTTCCGGTATTCCGGATCCGTAAGACCGCCCAGGGGACTGTAAACCGCTTCAAACACCGCCTCCCGGAGATCATTTTCATTCTCAAAGTACGGATGATACAGATAACGGTGATCAAAAAAGAACTTTCCGGTGCGATCCAGCCCCCGGGCGTCATCAATGGTAATTTCCGGGAAGCGGCTCAGAATATCCGGAACCCTGCCGAAGGGAGATTCCTCCCGGAATCCGGTACCGGAATCCGGGCCGGCCATGATGACGATTTCCCGGGCAATGCGACCGGCAAATCCGCTGTCATCCGGTCCTCCGTTCTCCGGAAGCAGGGCTCCGAGCTCCGCGGTGATGACGGCGGGATTCCGGATAACGGTAAAAAGACCGGCCAGGGCAATAATAAGCATGCCAGCCAGAAAAAATAGCGCCCGCACGGAAGTTCTCTTTCCGAAAATCTTCCCGGAACCGCTTCCGGAAACATTCCCGCTGTCAGTAATCATGGCACAGGGCTTCCAGTCCCGGAGCGGGATCAAATCCGGAGGCGGGCTCATCCCCGGCAAAACTGATCCTGGTATAACCGCCCCCGTTCTCCTCAATGCTGATGCCTGAAATCCGGGAATCCCCGACGGTTATGGTTATTTCCCTGATCACTCGGGAAACTCCGGGATCCCGGGGTATCATCCGGAGAACTCCGGCCTTGGATGCTTCCGAATCCGACAGTTCAAGATCGTATGCCACTCCGGGATCCCGGGTGCGGCCAGAGAGAAGTCCGGTAAAGGCCTGCATGGTTTTTGAAAAAAAAGGGTTTGGTCTTTCGCCGCGGGCTGATTCGGGAACCCGATAGCGGTCGGGGTCCGAAATTCCGGCATCCGTAATCAGCCATACCTGCCGCCGGGGCTTCTCCGCCATCCAGCAGAGACCTGCCCCGGGAAAAACCAGCACGCGGCCCTCGGAAAACACCGTACGGTTCGGCCCCGGAAGGTATTTCTCCATCCTGAAAACAGCCCGGTGGGGCGCGACATCCCGAAAAAGCTTCGGAAAAGAATCCGAAACCGGTTCCCCGGCTCCGGCTTTCTCCGGAGTTCCCGGAACGGCTCCGCCCGGCAGTAATGCAACGCTTGTCAAAATAACTGCCAGGATTTTTCGAAACCGGGGACTTCCGGTAACACGCTTATAAAACGCCCCCCGGGAATCCTCTGCTTCCGGCACTGCTTTCACGGCTCTCTCCTTCATTTTCAGATTGCGACAACGACAAAACAGGTTAAATCCGGTTCCGCCCTCTCTTCCGAAAGGCAGGTCGGATGCTTACCGCGCATTTTAGAACATCAGGAGAAATTCAGGTACCGGAATTATTGAATCGTCATCCGGAAAAGATCCGCCCCGCGATCTCCGGACTCCGCAATCCCCTGATTCTCCCTGAATTATCTTTTGTTCCCGGCTTCCGAATCTCCGGGAGCTCCGAAACCGATGACCGGGTTAAAACAAAAACGTCAAAGCTCCGTCAAAAATTACAATATATTCTATACCACGTATTAAATATCATGCTATACTATTTATAAAACAAAATCTGCGCAGATTCTCCTGATTCTGCATTACTATCAAGGAATTTCAGAACATGACAGAAAACACCGCCAAAAACGAACGTCCCGCCGAACTTGACCTGCTGTTCCAGCGGGTGGGCACATATCGCGAAAGCAGCGACTTTCAGGAGCTGCTTCAGTTTGTAAAAAAATTCAGAGCGCTGGCGCCCTACAACGCCATGCTGCTTCATATCCAGCGTCCGGGAAGCCGGTATGTCGCCACAGCCAGGGACTGGCTCGAAAAATTCGGGCGCACTGTCAGACCCGGAGCCCGACCGCTTCTGATTCTCAAGCCGTTCCGTCCGATACAGTTCGTATTCGAGGTACAGGATACCGAGGGTGACGAGCCTTTCCCGGAGAAGCTGCTTAGCCCTTTTAAAATTCCCGCGGAAAATCATGAGCAGGCATGCCGGAATTCACTGTCAAAGCTGCTTAAAAGACTGCCGGCCGACGGGGTTTCCTTCCATAAGGCTGACAACGGATCCTGCAATGCCGGCTCAATCGGCCCCGCACCGGACCTGCCGAAGAAATACCAGATATACGGAAAAGACAAGGAAGTACTGGTAAAATACCATCTCATTGTCAGCAAAAATCTGGGGGTTCCGGAAACCTTCGCCACGGTGCTCCACGAACTGGGACATCTCTACTGCGGACATCTCGGCACCCCGGATCCCTCAAGATGGAAATCGCGGATAATAAAAGACAAAAACATCGAGGAATTTGAAGCGGAATGCGTATCCTGGATTATCTGCTCCCGCATGGGAATCGACAACAAATCGGAGACCTATCTTCACAATTACCTGAACAAAAACCATGCCATACCTCCCATCAGCCTTGACAGCGTGCTGAAGGCGGCCGGAATGATTGAAGATCGGATTGCGGGCCATGTCAGCGCCTGCAAGCTGCTTCTGAAGGATCAGGAAAAATAGAATCAGAGCGTCCTTCCGCGGAACCTCCGGGCTTTCCCGGAGCGTTGCGCGGGGAGCGTCAGGCCCCGAAAAAATCAATGATCGTCTTAACGGAGACCGGACAGAAGGAGTTCGCATCAACACCGACATCATAGCGTCTGATGCCCTCGGCACGGTTTTTAAGATTATAGTCCTGAGATTCGTGAATGTGCCCGTGAAGCTGAATGCTCCCCTGATGCATTTTGGGCCAGGACAGCATCGGGTAATGCATCAGGACAAATTCCTGACCGCTAAGGGAAACTGTCATAAAATCCCGAATCCCGCAAAAGAGATCCGGATTGTAATTCCTGTCATGGTTGCCTGTCAGAAGATATTTCCGGCCGTTCATCCTGGCAATAACGGCATTGGCGGCCTCCACGGTCATGTGGTGGCACAGATCTCCCAGAAGGTACACGGTGTCATCACGGCGCACCACGGCATTATAATTCGCGAGCAGGCAGCGATTCATCTCATCAGCATTCCGAAAAGGCCGGTTTTTCATGGCAATGATGCCCCGGTGTCCGAAATGAAGATCGCTGGTAAACCAGATCATGAAAAACCTCCTGATTTTTCTGAAAAATTATCTCTGTGCAAAAAACTGCATTTCCGCAATTGACGTAATTTCCGGCATTTCATAAACTCCGGCAGATAACGTCCTTCTTTTCCCGGACAGTCCCGGTTCCCTGTCGGCCGCAAAACCCGAAACAGCGAACTCATCCGCACGAGTAATGCCATGTCAACAACCATTGCCCTGACCGGCTTTTCCGACGCCCTGTCCCCGGAAAGGCTTAAACAGCTTGCCGTCCTGGAATCCGTACTCGGCAGAAACGGCTTTAACGTGATCACCGGAAAATCCCTTTCCGAAAGAACTCCCGGAAAGCCCTCGCCGGATCTTAAGGCCCGGGACATGGCGGAGATCCTCGCCTGCCCGGACCTGAAATTCATTATGGATGTTTCCGGAGGGGATACTGCAAACGAACTCCTGCTGCACCCTGAAAACCTGGCTTTTCCGAATCGGGACATCATCTTCACGGGCTACAGCGATCTTACGGTGCTTCTTAACGCCTTTTTCGCGGCCGGAGGAAGTTCCGGAGTGCTTTATCAGGCGCTTCATGCAATAAGGGAGCGTTCCGGAGAAAGACTCCGGGAGTTTCTTGATTTTCTTAAAAATCCGGAGCCCCGGGCTTCGCTCGTTACCCCTAAAGGAACCTTCAGAAGATTTAACCGCATGCGGGGAATCGTCATCGGCGGGAATGTCCGGTGCTTCCTGAAGCTTGCGGGTACTCAGTTTATGCCGGATCCGGACGGAAAAATACTGGTACTGGAATCCCTAGGCGGCGGCCCTGACAGAATTATAAGCTGCTTCGCCACCTTGAAGGTTCTGGGGATCACCGGCAGAATTGCGGGAATAGTCCTGGGGACGTTTACCGAGCTTCGGGAAAACCATCCCGGAGTTGCGGTTTCGGACCTCCTGACTCCCTTTATCCCGGAGGACCTTCCGGTCTGGGAAACTCCGGAAATAGGACATTACAGTAACGCCCGGGGCATCATGATCGGCAGGGAATATGTTTTTGAAGGTTCGCGCTGTCTGGGGATTTAAACCTTTTTCGGGGCTTCCCCGGAAGCTTTGCCGGCATTCTCACCGCCACTCCGGTCAGGTGTCCGGTCTGCCTTTTCGGGCTTTTCCTCCTGTTCCCCGTACTCTTCCCAGAAATCAAAGAAGTTAAACCATTCGTACGGGGCCTTAAGCAGGAGCTCCTCCAGAAAACGGGCATAACTTTCCACATAGCTCCGGAGATCCTGCTCCCGGTTTTTGCGGGAAAAACGGACCTCCCCCACCTCCCGGAAGAAAAGTCGGTAAACCCCATCGATTTTTACCGCATGAACGGTATATACCGGCTTTTTGAAAATACCTGCCAGAAGCCAGGGCCCCAACGGAAAACGGGCCTTTTTTCCCAGAAACTCCACTTCGCAGGAACGGGTGTCTCCGTCCAGAAGCCGGTCTCCCATGATAAAGATCCACTCCCCCGCATCCAGCTTCTCGCCAAGATAAATACCCGTGGCCGGAGTAATCTCCTCCGGCATGATGATATTGAGATTGCTCTCGGCATTCAGTGCCCTGATGCAATCCATGAAGCGGGGAAACTGACGGGCATACATAAAGGAGCTGACCTTTTTGCGGGAACAGGAAAAATTCATCCCCCGCAGCATTTCGGAATTTCCCACATGAGCCCCGATAAGAATTGCTCCGTCAGGTTCCCGGGCCCGGGCCAGCATTCTTTCGTGATCCCGGTTTTCGGAAACCAGCCTGTCCGTTGTCATCACGCCCTTCCAGGCCAGAAGCCTCTCAAAAAAATTAACCGCCACCCGATTTACATGGCGTCTTGTGGAAAGCCGTCCGAGACTGATGCCGCGGGAGGCGGCAAAGGCGCTTATCCTGTCAAGGTAGATCCGGGAGCTTTTCCGAAGCTCCGGTGAAAAAATCCAGATCCAGAGCGAAATAAACCAGACCAGAACCAGCGAAATCCGTCTCCCGAAAACGTCATAAATCCAGAGAACGATTCTGATCCCGAGAACGGAGGTTTTCTCGGATTCCTTCCGCCAGGACGCCTCGTCCGGCTGCCTGACGCCAGTGCCGGCATCCCCGCTCCGGCCGGCCTCCGGGGCCGATTCATTTTCGGAAATTTTTTCTGACATTTTTTCCTGCTCCGGTCATGCTCCCGATACCGGCATGACGTTCAAATCCAAAACAGACACAACACCGCAGAGACTGAAACTCCGGCCGGATAATCAGTTCCCCGGAGAATCTTTAAAGCACAGCTTTCCGGCGGCATGAAGCTCCTTGGGAGCCTCACCCGTGCCGCAGTCGCCGCAGGACACAATCCGGAACTCGCATTTCAGATCCGGTTCGTTCCAGGCAGCCTCCAGCAGAACTTCACACCCCGGCAGTACCGGTTTCGGGAATTTAATCTGCGGAATATCCAGAATATAGCGTTCATAGCTGAAATCAAAAAAATGCCTGAGACTTTTCAGAACCAGATCCAGCTCCGCCACCCCCGGATAAACCGGATAACCCTCAAAATGTCCCTGAAACCAGATCATATCCGGAGGAATGCGACAGTTCAGAGACAGGGTGCTGATGCCGCCGGGACAGCGGGAAATGCTTTTCGGAACGGTAGTTTCAAGAAGCTCCTGAGTGGTACGGCTGAAATCCCCTGTGGCACACATAGCAGATCCTTATTCCTTTTCAGATTCCCGGCTATCCGGGAAATTCCGTTCTTTAGCCAGGAGAGCCAGCTTCCGGTAATCAGTCTTGCCGTTGGCATTCAACGGAATTGCCGCAATAATTATGAATTTGCGCGGAACAGCCAGGGGCAGCATATGATTCCTGAGAATGTTCCGGAACCCGATCATCATTCTCCCCGGACTCAGGGAACGGGCCAGGGACTGTCCCCGGGAGTTCAGCACTATAAACGCCAGTGTGCCTTCCCGCCCGTCACGTTCATAGGGAATAACCGCCGCATCGGCAATCTCCGGAATAAAGGCAAAGCCGGCTTCCACCTGATCCAGAGACACCCGGTTGTCCTCAATCTTGATAAGCCGGCCACTGCGCCCCAGAATGGTCAGCACTCCTTCTTCGGACAGGCACACCTCATCGCCGGAGGCAAACACCGGAATCTCACGGCCGGCACACATCCCGGACAGTCCGGCATTTTCAAGATACGGAGACGCATACAGAAGCACCCCCTCTCCTGAGGCGGCCATCAGGATTTCGCCGCCGGCTTCCGGAAGACTGCCGGACGCGACATAAAAACGGTTCCCGGGAACCGGACGCCATTCCAGATCAGAATTTCCGGTATAGCGCCATGCCATGGCTCCGGTTTCGGTACTGCCGAAAATTTCCAGAACCTCACTCCCGAAAAATTCCTGCCCCTGCACCCGCACCTTATCCGAAAGACGGCCTCCCGCGGAAATAAGGAGACGGCAGCCCGAAACATTCCCGGGTCCGCCCAGCCTTTTCAGAAACCCCGGATTTGCCACAGTAACAAAAGGACGTCCGATACCGGCGGGAACGGCAAATTGTTCTTCATAGCGGATCATGGCATCATAAACCGGAATTCCGGATGTCAGCGGAAAAAAGAACCGGAACATGATCCCGTAGGCGTGATAATTAGGCACGGTGGCAACACAAAGGGAATTGTTATCGCTTCCGATAATTCCCAGAGAAGCAACTGCCGCCACCTCCTGCATGAGACCTTTCAGCGTACGTCCGACGATCTTGGGTTCCCCCGTGGAACCCGATGTCATCTGAATAAATTCCAGCAGGGAATCATCCCCGGAAGCCAGAATTTCAAGACTTTTCCGGAAATACCAGCGTTTTTCTGCCAGAGACACCTCCGAAAACTCCCGGCTCCGGGCAAAGTCCGCAATATCGATAAATGGTACCCCCCCCCGAAATCCCGAGGATACCCCGTTTTCCTTCAGAATGGAATTTTTGCCGACAGCAATACTGCTGAAAGCCGCCGCCTTTCTCAGAGACTCCTCCCGAAAACCGCTCGGAGTAAAGGGAACTCCTCCCCGGGCCCACACGGCCAGCATGCCCGCCAGAAGCTCCGAGGAATCATCAAGCACCAAAAGCACCGGCTCTCCCATGGCACAGTGCGGAAGCCGCACCGAAATATCCCAGGCCAGCACAAACACCTGATCCAGTGAAAGCACCTCATGCTCCCTGAAAAATTGCGGCCGGGAGCTTCTTTCCGGCCTGAGAAGCTCCTTCAGAAAATCAGGATGACTGTCCGTCATCAGGAATTATCCTGAAGCCGGGAAGAAATAATGTCCACCACGTCTCCGACGGTTTTGACCGCCTTGAAATCCTCCGGAGTGAAACGGCATTTCAGCTGTCTCTGAAGCTGGGCAATCATGTCTATGGCATCAATGGAATCGAAATCCAGATCCTCCCCCAGAAGGGCCTCCATGGTGATAAGATTCCTGTCAATTTCAAAATCGGTCTCCAGCATATCCCGAAGACCGTCAAAAATTTCTTCCCGAGTTTTCATTTCCGCTTTGCTCCGTTAAGAGCTGCATGTCATGCAGCTTCCGCCGTCAGTAACTGATGAAGGAGCCTCTGCCGCTCCCGATATCCTGTAATTATACCTGTTTTCCGGAATTTTTTATGCCGGATGCGCTTCCCCGGAGAATTATTAAGCTTTCCCGAATTACGGAAGTTTATACAGGAGGGGAAGTCCGTCCCGTTACCTTCCGGGGATGTCACTGAACTCCCGAGCTGCCTTACTCTTCATAATTCCTGATTTTCTGTATTTTTCCGGAACCAGCTCCGGGCTTTCTGTTCCGGTACCTAAATCCGAAACAAGCCAGTCAGAGATAATCTGACAGATTATAGTTTCCAAAAAACGGACCATTCGGAGCTTCCCCGAAAACACTGACATGGGGATACGGCTCATTCTGAGCGATCAGCTTCCGGATCTCCCGATAAAGGAAGGTCATCTGATACTCGTTCAGCAAAAAAGGAATGTCTGCGGTTTCCCATCCGATCGCTGATTCCACAATATGCGGGGAGCACCAGTTATGGGGAATGGCGTCATAGCAGTCCCTGGCTTTCAGGGTGATTTCAATGTAAAGGCCCGTAACATGACAGAGACCGGTGGAGATTTTCAGGGGGGTGCCATGTCCCAGTTCAAGGTAGTGGGGATAATTCCAAACGCACCTTCTCACGCTGCGAACACGTTCCAGGGGCAGCACCATAAGGCCGTTAAGATTGCAGAGCAGGAGGTGTTCCTCACCCAGGGCAATAAGGGAATTTCCCGAAGCGATGTACCTGGCTCCCCCAAAAAGCCTGTCCAGTTCGGAAAACTTCGGATCGTTGCCTTTCCTGTGCCTTCTCACCCAGGACTTATAGGGAACCGTGGTAACCACAAGAGTCAGCAGAAATGCCGGGGGATACACCACTGCAACAGACTTGACGGCACTCAGTGCCAAAAAAATCGTCCAGTGCATGTCATGCGGCATGTCGTTGGCGAGACTCATAAAACAATAATAACCGGCTGCCAGCAAAGTTAAAAAGCCGGCCGCCCTGAAATTGAGCGGAGTAAAAGTATAGAACCGTCTTATTGCCGACTTCACGCCGGTTCTCGGCAACTGCCTTACAGGATGAGTCTGGAAATACTCTTTGAAGGCCAAAGCCGTTTCCGGATCCGTGCCTGCCGAATCCCGTTCAATCCTCTCGGTTGTCTCAAGAATCCACCGATCACTGATTCTGATGCGCATCCGATTCAGCATAAATGCCGCAGAATACAAAAACACCATAATCCCAAAGCCAATAAAAATGGTCGCCCCGGGGGCCACCAGCGGGGCAATAATGGCTGTAAGAAATACAGTCAGCAGGAAAAGAATTACCACCCCTGCATAGTACATCACATCCCTGAACATAAGTAACTCCACCTGATGCCTGCAAAAGCTCGGATTAAATGTCTCAGACACACTCCATAAATTCACCCCTTCCTAATGATTTATCGCTCACTGACACAGCAAAAGCTATAATCCGGCAGTAATTTATGGCAACACCGGATTATCAGATATTGCTGACAGTTCCATCAAGCAAATTTTTTTGTCCGGACTTTGAGAGCAACCTTTGTTACCGGTGCAGGAAACCTGAATCTGACAATTCTGCTTCGTCCCCCAGGAAAAACTGAGTTTTTTTCAGGAGAATGCACAACCATAACCTCCATGTGTCAGAAAGGGATACCCGGCCCCGTCACGCCTGGTTTGTCCGTATTCTCCGGAATGTTATTCACAAAACTGTCCACAGGGTTGTTAACAGGATTATTCACCATCTTATCCACAATAAGCAACCACTGCCGAATCCCGCAGTTTCAGATCTTTCTGACATGATGACGGGTTATGGTCTTCTGTGTGCCCGGTGGCGTCTTCCAAAACACCGCGGACTCAGCACACACCAGACACTGCTCGCTCGATTCTGCGGTTCATCACCTCAATCAGCATCGTCTTATCCGCGTGGCTGTCTCCGGAAATTCGGCGGAAAGCCTGATTTACGGGATTGCCAATCCCCGTAAAGCTCCTTTAACTGACCAGGGGACTCCGTTATTCCGACGCCCCCGAATCCCGGATAAGATAAAAATATGTCTTAAAAACTCGCGTCTCAGGGACGGCCGGCACATAAAATGCCGGCCGTCCTGCCGCCGGGCGGATCCGGAAAACATCCCGAACCTACTACTGCCGTTCCTTGAGGATCCTTTGATATTCGGATCTTCTGTAAACACTCGCACTTATTCCGTAATAATGCTCCGAACACAGAGCCTGCCACTCGGGATAATATTTCCCGGCCGCCCTGAAAAAGAAGGAATCTCTGTCCGGCGCAGCGTTTCGGAGAACATAATCAATGCTTTCCAGAAAAAGGATCCGGGATCCCGGGCTGGTACTGGTTCCCTTTATAAAGCTACCCTCCCAGTCCGGGAAACCGGGGATATCCTGGTCTTCTTCCAGGGGATACTTCATCCGCAGCATCCGGTCATACATATCCTCAACCGTCATTTCGGATTTGTCCCGGACGCTGTTCACATAGGCAAAAAGCATCAGGGAAATCCCCTCGTTATAGGAGCTGGGTGAGCACCCCATAAACTCCATGGTTATGCCGATTTTGCCGCTGTACGGCACAAATGGCATGGCCTTCACAAACCGGTCTTCATTCTTTTTGACAAATTCCTCCAGAAGATAAAAATCCCGGGGGCTCAACCAGAAGCACATATGATCCACGCGGCGCTGTCGCGAAACCTTGGCGGCAAACTGATCCCAGCAGCCGTCTGCCAGAACGCGCACCGCCTCCAGAAAGATTTCCAGATAATCATCGTCATTCGCGGAGGTAAGATAGGCCTTGACCTTGGAAGAAGTATAAAGATGGTCATCACGATATTCCATCTTTGAATCCGCCCTTTTCAGAAACTGGAAATAACTGAAATGGTACTGGACGTTTACCCAGAAATTCCAGCGGGGAAACTTTTCCTGACCGAACATTGTATTGAATCTGTCCTCCGACATGCCGGAACCGTTACTTAAGGAATATCCCTCCCTGAAGTTCTGCATGGCCTTGTACAGATCCTCGTAGCCGATATGGCTGTCTTTTTCGCCGTTCCTGATAAACTCCGGCCGGAAATAGCTTCTGATATGCTGATTAATTCTCTCCAGTGCCTGGGGATCAGTATCGGAGGGAATCCGGTATCTGTCAGCGGTAAGCCAGGGGGACTTAAGCGGAAAATACCCGTTAAAAAATTCCCGCTCCGTCATCCCGAAAAGCTGCTCTTTGGAAAGGTCGCAAATCCGGCATCGCTGTTTCCGAAGCTCATAGTCATCATTTTTGAAAAAACTCATTATCCGTTCCTTTTTTAAGATAATCCTTACATAGTTTGAATTATGCATGCATTTTCAAAACACCATCAAAATGAAAACGCTGAATTTTGCACCGAAATTTATATCACACCATCATGAAGGATCTTAGGTATCGGTATCAGCACAGTTTTTGTTTTGTGACACGGTTATCATAAATACATATAAATATGGTCTGATATTATGTGTCAGCATGTATTTTCATAAACACCAATCATCAAATCCTGTTATTTTTGCAACAATATTGGAAAATTAAGAAGATTTATAATCATGACTCGAAACAGCCTGAAGATCATCCCTGCCCTCTGAAAAATCCCGGACGAGGAATGACAACAATACAATAATGGGAAAAGGGAACCTGAGAAACGGAACAGGGATTCCCCGCAGGATCTGCGTTACGGAGAGTTCCCCGGGCCGGGGTTAACGATCTTTCGGAAGTTTGGATTCTCTGTCTTGCAAATCAACCCCCGGGAAATCACTGAAACACGGCCTTGGTCACTTTGATCATGATACTTTGACAGTCCAATCAGAAAAACGACTTGCCGGCGGCAGGAACGCTCGGAACCTGAAGAAACGGATCCTGACTTTAGCGTGAGAAGCATGGATTGACAGAATCAGAAGACCGGACAGAATCGCCCGGCCGGAGGAATAAAACACAGGGGCGGGACCCCTTTTCGCCGCCGGAAGTCCTAGCTATTTTTTGCTGCCCTCAATGTATTCCTGCAGTGTCTTCACGGAATAGAAATGTTTCTTCACATCCTCTGATTCCGGGTTTATGGTGACTCCGAAGGTATTTTTCATGGCCAGCCCCAGCTCCAGGGCATCAATGGAATCCAGTCCCAGTCCCTCATTGAAAAGCGGTGCCTCGGTATCAATGTCATCCGGAGTAATATCCTCCAGATTCAGGGCAGAAATAATCATTTCCTTAATCCTGAGAGTCAGGTCCTCGTTCATATAATCCCCCAAACTATGCCTGAGCTATTTTTGCTCTTTGAAACAATGGAATTCTACTGATTTTTGCGGTTACCACAATTCAAAAGCCACTCGTTGTACATTTTTTCCAGCTTTTTTGTTAAATGTCTCGCATTTACGGAAGGCAGCTTATCCGGCTCCAGAAAATCCTCCGGACTTAAGAGCTCCCCCTTTTTCAGGTAATAACGGGGAATATGGTCCGGAACCTTAAGGGACAAAAACCCCCGGGAGAGATACCCCGGGGCATCGCAATAAATAAAAACCGGCTGCAGCGGTATGGCTTCTCTGATGGCCAGGTTTGCGGCCCCCCTGTGAAAAACCAGAGCCGCAGGATCCCGGGTCCGGGTGCCCTCCGGAAAAATCAGCACATTGTCTCCGGCAGCCACAGCTGCTCTGAGTTCCGAAAAATCCGACTGGTTGTTCACATATCCGAGATGCCGGATGACGAATTTCATAAAACCATGCGTCAGCGAATTTTTGACCATGGTATTGGTGTGGATATCCAGATGCGAAATAATAATGACAAAATCCGCCAGTGTGGGGTGATTTACGATAATCACCGCTCCCCGGAGTCCCTGAAGCTCCCGGATATCTCCGGCATTCACCCGAAAAACCCCGAGAATTCCCGCGAGAAAAATAAAAAAACGGAGCCCGGCCCGTACCGCTCTGCGCAGGGCCAGCTGTCTTTTGCGGGGTTCCCTGATAAAAATGATAAGGAGAATATAGATTACGGTTCCGTTAAGGATGGCTCCTCCGGAAAACACTCCGTATATAAAAAGCGTGGTTAGACTTCTTACAAAAGCGCTGACTGTTCTCATAGCTCCGCAAAGGAATTGTGCATAAATAAACTTTACAAGTTTTGTGGAATAATTGTGTAATTCCAATCGGGGTGAAACTTGTCTCCATACAGATTAATTGCACTAAATTCATCATCCGCAATTTTAATTCCTGTAAGATATTCATTCTTATCAGCAATACACTGAACCGTTAATCCAGAATTGGTTGTTGTAGCGGCTATCAATTCGACTATTATTTCAAGACTTTCGAGAGGACGTCCTCTCCAATTTTTTGTTATCTGACTAAAAAGCCTGTGCTCAATTTTATTCCACTTTGAAGTGCCTGGCGGAAAATGCGACACACTGATCTTAAGATTATTCTCATTGGCAAATTTCTGGAGTTCATATTTCCAAAGTCTGTTCCTGCTTCCGTTGCTGTCTCCGCCATCAGCAGTAATCAGCAATTCCTTTTTTTCAGGGTATCTCTGCTTTCCCATTTCATTCCACCAATTTCTGATGGAATTTACGGCAAATTGAGCCGTGTCAGAACTTATGCCAACGTTGACAAAACCTTCATTTGTAGCAATATCGTATATTCCATAGGGAACTGCTTTACCGAGTTCCGGAAGCGGAAAGTCATGATCCAGAACCTTCAATGGTTCTCCTTTCTTACTGTATTCAGCTCCATTGTTTTTAAAGTTTCCTATGTTTTCCTTTTTTTTGCAGTCAATCGAAATTACAGGCAACCCTGCAGATACAAAAACATTGGCGCGTTTACTTATGTACCTGAATTGTTCATCTCTATCAGGATGTTCTTTTCCAACCTGGTTCATTTTTTGGTTTTGCTGAAGACTGTATCCCATTTCCTTCAACAGGTATCCTATCTTTCTATACTTTATGTAAAAGCCTTGTCTTTGCATTTCTTCCTCAAGGTTTCTCAGGCTTTTTGTTGTCCATTTCAGCAGCGATTGAGGATTTCCAAAAGTGGATTCATCAATGATCCGTTCAAGTGCATCCTTGATACCTGGTTGCACTGCGGTAATATTTCTTCTGCCAGCTCCTGCTTTGCGAATTCTTTGATCTTGAGTTTCAGTAATTGCACTAATAGGCTTGATATTCAAGCTTTGCAATTCTTTTATACCATTTGTTATTGTAACTCGTGAAACGTCAGAAATTTTACTTATTTTACTGACTCCTCCATAGCCTAATCTTTTGGCCTCAAAAGCTAAAAATAAACGTCTTTGTTGTTCATTGAGATTGGGTAATAGTTTTTTAAGATCCGAATTATATTCATCATCTATATTCATAAGGGGATACCGTGTAAACAAAACTACCATTATGATATCACAATATCCTGAGTTGTTAAGACCAAACTTGTAAACATAATTTATGCACAGTTCCAAACAACAAACTATTTCCCATCGGGAGATCCTGATTCGCCCGCAAGAGCCTCCCCCAGCTCCCGGCCGGACAGAGTCCCATCCCGTTCCGGGGAGAAATACAAAAGCGTTTTCCCTTCAAAACGTCTGAGATGCCGTTTTCCCGCCTCGTCCTCCGGGGAATTCAGCAGTGTCGCTTCCAGCGTCTCGTTTTCGAAACGGGAAAGCACCAGTGCCAGCGCATATTCGCCTCCGAAATCCGCCGGCCCGGCAAGAATCTCCCGGCTCCCCTCCAGACTTTCCTCGGAAACCGCGAGCAGGATTCTTTTCACATCCGGACGGGAACATAAAGCCGCCCGGGCCTCGGTAAAGGCCGCAGCAAGAGTGCTCTCCGCTCCGGCAACTGCGGAAATTTCCCCCTGATATCCCCGGATAATGGACAGCACCCCGGCATTGCTGTTATGAACGGAGGATGCGAAATCCATGGGGGAAATGCCGTTTCCGGCAAAAACCTCCCGGAGCATCCGAAAACAGCGCACGCTTTCTCCGGTTCTGGATGCAAAAATAATCCTGGAAATGTCCGGCCAAAGTCCTAAAAGCCTGACTCCGGAGCCCACGGCCAGTCTTCCGGCAGGAAGAAGCCGCCGCCGGAGCATCATGGGAATTCCGGAGGCAAGCTCCTTCTGAAAAGCGGCGCAGTCCTCCGGGGAAACCGGACTCCCGATTCCCCGAAGCCCCGCGCCCCGGAACGCGGCATAGCAAATATCATCCAGCTGAAAACAGAACATTGCGTTTTTTCCATCCGGGTCTCATCAGCCCGCATCTCCGGCAGTCATTCAGACATCCCGGTAAACAGACATGTGAGCCAAAATCTCATAAATAAGGCGAAACACTGCCAGGGATTCCTGGTAATTCGTGAATTCCTCCTGACCGGATCGAACCGGTTCGCCGGCAGCCACCGCCGCCTCGAAATCCAGAATTTCCACTGCCAGGGAGATATCCAGCGGACTTTTAAAAATCTCCGGAGAAAGCTCATACTCCCGAAGTATTTCCTCCGTGAGATCCACCCGGGTTTTGTCCCCGTTATGATAAACATCATAATGAAGAGCTGTCGGAAAATCCTCCACCACAATAAAGCCATTACTGAAGGAAAGCACCACGTTGGAGGGCAGTCTGTCCGCAAAAGACATGGACAGACAGGCTTTGACGCCGTCTTCATTGCTGAGGGTGCAGGCCCCCCGGGAATCGTGCCACCCGGCATCGAAATCCATGTCTGATACCACCGTATCCACCCGGGTTCCCTGAAGCCGCACTGCCGCTCCGATAGGATAGCAGCCTTCGCTCTTCAGAAATCCCAGCTCGCTCTGGGGCTTTTCCCGGGAGGAGCTGTAGGTAATGGCCAGCATCCCGAACTTGCCAAGTTCGGGATATTCCCTGCCGGAATCCACATACTGTCTCAGGCGCTTTAAAACCGGGGAGGAAAGAGCGGTGTTGGCCTCCATAAAAACCCGGGGCTCCTGCCGGAGAGCATCCTCAATGGCCGCCAGCTCTCTCACGTTTTCTGCCATCAGATTCTCGGTAAGCACATGCCTCCCGTGAAAAATCGCCTCCATGGAAAAAGAGGCATGAGTGCTGTTGGGGGAGGCAATATAGATATAGGGAGCCACATCATGCTCCAGAAGATTGGCAAGATTTTCATACACAGTGGTAACTCCGTAGAGTCCCAGTTCCTCCACCATTTTGTAGGTATTGGCCCTGGTTCTGCTGAACACCCCGGTTACGGGACGCCCCAGCATCCTGTAAACCCGGATCATGTTCCGTGCTCTGACCCCGGCGCCGATAACGGCCACACTTAAAGCATGATCCTGTCTTGACATGCTCCTTCCTCCCGGTTAGAAGAATTCAACCAACGCTTTCAGATGTCCCGGACTGTTGTTATTGTCAGGCCGGAATCACAGCCGGAGTTTTCCTGCCCCCTGATTCCGCCACCCCCGTCATGTCACGCCAGGTCTCGGATGACCGGCGGCTCCGGAGTTTTTACGTTTTCCTGAAGAATATCACAGGCAATGTAAAAAAACTTCTTCCGGGGTTTAAAAACGCTTCCGGTATCAGCTATACCTTCCTGCTCTGACGTTCCCGCTCCTGATCGCTGATTTTTTTCCAGGTAACCTGATCCCGAATATAAACAGGAAGCACCTCCTCCGGAGGCTGGGCCAGGGAGAGCTCCCAGTCCCGGAGCGCCAGACGCACCAGGCTGTCCGCCCAGGGAAGACTCTCGCCGGTTCTGACACCATTAAGAGCCCCGACCATTTCAGGATAAGCCCCGAAGCCGGTTCCGATAACGGCCGGAACTTCGTCGTCCCCGATAAGCTCTCTGACAGCGGCCAGCGCTTTCTCCGGAGCCAGTACCCGCTCTTCTCCCAGAAGAACCGGGAAGCCCCGGGAATCCCTTTCGTAGACTCCGATGTAAACCTCCCCCATTCTGGCATCTATGGCCGCCACTGCCTTTCCGGAAGCAGTGTCGTTAAACGCCGTAAAAGCCAGAACCTCAAGATCGCTTATCCCGACAAGGGGCTTTCCGGCACCGAAGGCCAATCCCTGGGCCATGCTGACTCCGATGCGCACCCCGGTAAAGGATCCCGGCCCCCTTCCTGCAGCCAGACAGTCCAAATCCTGAAGACTGAGCCCCTGAATTTTTAGAAGCCGTTCTATCATGGGGAGCAGGAGACGGGTGTGCCCCTGGGGAGCCACCTCCTTCTCGCAAAATATCCTGCCGTCATCGTAAAGAGCAGCAGAGCAGGCCTCGGTGGAAGTATCCACCGCAAGTATTCTGGTCATAAAAAAATCCCGACAAAAACTCACAGTGCCTATTATAGCCCGTTAGCGACGGCAAAAAAACCGTGCCCGAAATCACCGGGCGGAATCACCGGCATCATGCTTCCGGTGCCAGTTCCAGAATTCCGGAATCACCCCGATATCGCTGTCAAAATACATGGGCGGCAGGGATTCCAGAATGTCATCCCGGTACTGCTTTCTGCCTCCGTCGGTCAGAGCCGGACTGCAGATAACCGTAACCCCGACATCATTTTCCTTGCGAATAAGCCGGCCCACCCCCTGTTTCAGGTCAATGATGGCCCGGGGCATGTCAACCATCTCGAAAATCCCGTACTTTCCGGAAATATTGCGATGGGTCTCGCAGTACC
Source organism: uncultured Ruminobacter sp. (assembly GCA_902776415.1). Classification (GTDB taxonomy): domain Bacteria; phylum Pseudomonadota; class Gammaproteobacteria; order Enterobacterales; family Succinivibrionaceae; genus Succinimonas. The sequence continues at coordinate 14,247 of CACYPY010000012.1, read as the reverse complement.
TCCTTTCGGCCTTGAGATCAATGGTCATCTGAGGGAAGGGAATTTTATCGATAATCACCATGGAAAGATCCTTTCCCGGCATGTCCACGCCCTCCCAGAAGGATTTGGTTCCGATAAGCACCGCTCTTCCGTCCTGGCGGAATCTGACAGTCATCTGCTCCTTGCCGAGAGAATCATCTCCCTGGTACATGACCAGACGCGGCCTGATTTTGCGGGTTTTGATAAGTTGCAGCAGCGCGGCGTAGTAGTTGCTCACCGAAGCATAGGAGGTACAGAGAATGAAAATGCCGCCGGGAGTGATGTTAATGGCTTCTGCCAGCATTTCAAGCACCGCGTCCGGCCGAAGAGCGCCCGACACGGATTTTCTCAGGGAATTCAGGGACTCGGGAATGCAGAGCAGACTGTTCCGGTAATAGTTGAAGGGACTGGCAATCTGGATAACATCCGTGGAATCATTGTCAAGTCCCAGCCGCATCATGAAATCCGCGAAATAATTGTAGGATCCCGATTCGGAAATCCCGTCAAAGGAAGACATGCCTCCGGTGGAAATGGTGGCGCTGGTAAAAACATAGCTGGCCCGACTGAGGTTGATTTTGGATTCCAGAAAGAAATCCCGGAACTCCCGGGCGGGATTGTAGGGAGTGCAGGAGATCTCAAAAAATCCCGGGGAACGGATATAACTCCGATAATAGTGTTCGGAATCAAACGGATTCTCTTCATCCGGATCCGCTGAAAGCTCCGGAAAAATTTTCTCCTTAAGCTCGGACTCATAGTTCAAAAGAAGCTCACAGCAGCGCTCCATACGCAATGACAGATCATTCAGGGATTCATCATGCTTCCCGTCCGGTCCGGTCATGGCGTTTCGAATCTGCACGGTAAGATTCGACATTTTGATGGCTGTCCGATTAATAAGCTCGATAAAACTCTTGAGCACCGGATAGAAGCTGCCGACCGGATCTTCGAGTTCCTCGAGAAAGGCGCTTTCCGAGCATTTGTTTTCATCCTGGGAATACTTGCCGTTACTGAAAACCACCGGAAGATCCCGTTCCTGTCCCCGATATTCCGGCTTCAGGGTGTAGTCATTGTCCGGATCGGTATAGCGGCTCCGCAAAACTTCGCAAAAACCGGGCAGACAGTCCTCCAGCTCCTTAAGAGACTGCCTGATATCAATAATGGATTCGATATAGGGAGCAAGCGCCCGCTCCCGAAAAATGTCCACCGAACCGTCTCCCTTTTTGCCGGGACGTTTCCGTGATTTTTCCTCAAGCTTTTCCAGCGCGGAGTCTCCTCCGAGAGCCTCATTGATCTGCTCCCGCACAATGTTCATGGTTTTCAGGAACTTCAGACTGCTGAATCTGGTGGAATAACACTGCTTTATGCAGTCAGGAAATTTATGAGCCTCATCGATAACCACCACCTGAGCATTGGGAAGATAGTCCTCAATAAAGGCCCCGTAGCAGAGCAGGGAATGGTTGACAATAACGATTTCCGCTTCCTGGGCCATGGCATGAACCTTCTTGTGATAGCAGGTATCGCAGGAATCGACACAGCGTTCGGGATCTATGGCCAGCCGGGACAAAAGCCGGGAATTCGAGATTCCGGTAACCTTCTCAAAATCGGAAATCTCGCCGTTTCCCGGATTCCTGATGAATTCCATGATGCGAGACTTTTTTTCCTTCAGAAGGGCCATATCGTCCGCACCGGATCCTTTCCCCGTGCTGCGGTCGGCCCGCTTCATGGCTCTTTCCAGGGCATCCAGGCAGATATAATTGTTTTTCCCCTTCCAGAGAACCACTGAGACCTGATCGGAGAGCCCCATCTTCCGGAGCAGTTCAGGGAGATCCTTCTCGGAAATCTGGTTCTGCAGATTCTTGGCCTCCGTGCTGATAATGGCCCGGCAGCGTTTTTTCAGAATCGGCACCAGGTAGCCGAAGGTCTTTCCGGTACCGGTTCCGGCCTCGGCAATAAGGTTTCGGCTCCGGGAAATGGCTTCCGCCACGGCCTCCGCCATGCTTACCTGTCCCGGTCTGACCCGATAGCCCGGGACACTTCCCAAAGGACCGCCCTTTTCAAAAATCGCGGATATTTCAGACATTGCAAAAAAGCCTTCCGAAGAAAAAGTACTCCCGGATTTCCCCGGAAATAGAAAAACTCATCCTATAAAAATTATAACGGCTGTTCAGATATTTTTCCCGAAAATTTTCCCGAATTTGTCCCTGAAACGGTTAAAAACGGCAAGTCCCCGCGAAGGCGAACCTCCCGGGGACCTGGATCTGTCCTGATTTTTCGAAAAAAAGGAACCGGGGCTTCAGCTGTTCTTTCCGAGACTGCCCTTGTACTCCGGATCAAAGGTGCTCATCGCCGGCTTGCCCTGCTTCCAGTACGGGGAATACTCCCGGAGCTCCCGAATCACCTCCGGGACCTTTTCGACAACATAATCCACTTCCTCTTCGGTAGTGAAGCGGCTCAGACTGAAGCGCACCGTTCCGTGAGCGGCGGTAAACGGAATGTTCATGGCCCGCATCACGTAACTCGGCTCCAGGGATCCCGAAGAGCAGGCACTGCCGGTGGAAGCGGCAATTCCCAGTTCGTTGAACTTGAGCAGAATTGCCTCACCCTCCACATATTCGAAGGCGATATTCACGGTATTGGCGGTGCGGTTCTCGATATCTCCGGTAACAAAACAGTTTGGCACCTCCCGGAGAATCCCGAACTGCAGGCGATCCCGAAGCTCCCGGATTCTGACATCGACCTCCGGAAGGTGCAGCGCTGCCAGATCGCAGGCCGTGCCAAGTCCCACAATATACGGGGTGTTTTCGGTACCGGCGCGGCGGCCCTTTTCCTGATGACCGCCCTTCATGAAGGGACGGAAACGGGTATTCCGTCTCAGGTACAGCACTCCGACGCCCTTGGGAGCATGAAGCTTGTGTCCGGAAAAGCTCAGCATGTCGATACAGCTGTCCCCGACATTCACCGGAATCTTTCCCATGGCCTGCACCGCATCGGTATGAAACTGAATGCCGTGCTCCCGGGCCATTTCCGCCATCTCCTTTACCGGATAGATGTTGCCGGTTTCATTGTTGGCCCACATTACGGAAACAATGGCCACCCGATCGGACAACAGGGAACGGTACTCGTCCAAATCCAGTCTGCCGTGTCCGTCAACATGAAGGTAATGCACCCGAATGCCGCGCTTTTCCAGGCGGGCACATGTCTGCATGATGGCCGGATGCTCCACCGCAGTGGTGATTATTTCCGGACGATCCGGATTGGCAAGCACGGCACTTTCGAGAGCGGTATTGTCTGATTCCGTGGCGCACCCGGTAAAAATTATTTCATCATCATGCTCTGCCCCGATAAACTGCGCCACCTTGTGCCGGGCTTCCTCCATGGCCTCCCGGACCGGAGTCCCGAAATCGTGCATGGAACTGGGGTTGCCGTAAAACTCGGTGAAAAACGGGATCATGGACTGATATACCAGGGGATCGGTTCTGGTGGTGGCGTTGTTGTCCAGGTATACACGCTTCTTTTCAGTTGTCATTTTATGCTCCGCGCGACACCGAAACCGGCAGGGAAACTGTTCCGGGCCGGAGTTCCGGTATTAAAAAAACGAGATGGGAAAACTGCCGTTTCGAAAAAACATTCCGAAAACGGCACTGCATATGAATCAGGGCCCTCCGCTACTCGGGGAACAGCGGTGCGGGAGCAGCGGTATTGATCACCTGCACATAATGTCCCACCGCCTCCATAATCTGCTGCTGTATCCAGGACAGTGTCATGTCGGTCATCATGCATCCCACGCAGGAACCGGAAAGCTCCACATAAACCTTCTCGGAGGTTACCTTTTTGAGCTCCACGCTGCCGCCGTCCTGAGCCAGGGCCACCTTCATGTCATTGATGACCCGGACCACCTCGGCATAGAAAGGCACGTTCTCATTGACCGGGCCTTCATCGGCGGTCTCGCTGACCTCTGCTGCCTTCCGGAGTTCTTCCTCCTTTGCGGCTCTCAGCTGTTCGTCGCGACGCCGGGCCTCCTCCTGAGCCCTGGCAATTTTAGCCTGGGCTTCCTCGCGCACCCGCTGCATCTGCTCTTCAAGAGCCCGAATCTCGGCGTCGGCCTCGGCCTTGATCCTTTCGGCAGCACTGAGCTCGCGGGGAGTCTCCGGAACAGCCTTTTCGGAAGCTTCACCGGTCCGGCTCCGATCCTTTTCGGCAGAAGCGGCCTCGTCATTGGCCATTTCCCGAAGAGTCCGTTCAATTATCTCCTCGATCTTCTCATGACAGGATCCGCAGGCACCGCCGGCCTTGGTGTAGTTGGTGACATCCTGCACGGTGGTGAGGTGGTTTTCCCTTATGGCCCGCACAATATGAGCCTCATCAACTCCGAAGCATTTGCAGACCAGAGGTGAATCGGCATGGGCACTTTCATAGGATTCGCCGCGGTAATTGGCGGCTGCGGCGTCCAAAGCCTCACGGCCCATTACCGAGCAGTGCATCTTTTCCGGAGGAAGACCGTCAAGATAGTCCGCAATATCCTTGTTGGTAATCTTCAGGGCATCCTCCAGCTTCATCCCCTTAATCATTTCTGTAAGGGCCGAGGAGGAAGCAATGGCGCTGCCGCATCCGAATGTCTGGAACCCGGCATCCTCAATCACCTCGGTTTCGGGATTAATTTTAAGCATCAGCCGGAGCGCATCGCCGCAGACAATGGATCCCACATCCCCCACGGCATTGGCGCCCTCGACGATTTTGGCGTTTCTGGGATGAAAAAAATGATCCTTTACCTTTTCAGAATAGTCCCACATGACTTCTGTCCTTTATCGAAAACTGTTATTAAAATCCGGGAAGGATCCGCATTTCCGTCAGCGAAACGGCTTATTGCCTTAAAATGCCATTTCCCGCATCAAACCTGACACCTTCTGTCTCAGGAATATCACAATCATCCGGTGATTATAGAGCACCGGCCGGAAAAAACTAATGATAATTATTTTCGTTACGGAGCATCCCCGGGCCGGTTCGGTACCGTTATTCCCAGAACAAGGGCCCCAGCTCCGTTCTTGCCGGGATGCCGTACAGATCCGGATAGGACACGTCCACAAGATAAAGTCCGTCCGGAGGAGCTGTGGGCCCCGCAAGACGGCGATCCCGCCCCTCAAAAATTTCCTTCATCCAGGAAACCGGCTGATGCCCCAGCCCGATTTCCATAAGTGAACCGGCAATATTCCGTACCATGTGCAGCAGAAAGGCGTTGGCCGTAATGTCCAGCACCACAAAGCTGCCCCGGCGCAGCACCGCGATATCAGAAACATTCCTCATGGGAGAAAGACTCTGACACCCCGCACCTCGAAAGGTGGAAAAATCGTTTTCCCCCAGAAGACAATGTGCGGCCTCATTCATGGCCGCCTCGTCCAGCCGGCTCCGGTAGCAGTGGCTCACCAGCCCCTTCCCCACGGCCGGTCTGGAGGAACTGTTGGAAATAATATAGCGGTAACGGCGGGCAAAGGCACTGAAGCGGGCGCTGAAGCCTTCGGAAACCTCTTTTCCCCAGGTAATGACAATATCATCCGGAAGCCGGGCATTCACCCCGCGGGTCCAGGCACTGAGAGGCCGTTCATTGGGAGAATCAAAGCTGATCACCTGTCCGGTGGCATGCACTCCGGCATCGGTTCTCCCGGCGCAGACGATATGAACCGGAGCATCGGCCACGGAACTTATTGCCTTTTCCAGCTCTCCCTGTATGGAGGGTCTGTCAGGCTGCACCTGAAAACCGTTATAGCCAAGTCCGTTATATTCAACCCCCAGGGCAAGACGCATGGTATATCTCCAGTAATGTTCCGCAGTTTTCCGAAAAGGGACTGCTGTTGTTTCAGACGGTAAAAAATTCCCCGTGCACCCAGGCTATTGAAATAAACACGGCCAGCATTCCGGATATTGTCAGAAGCAGATCCCGAAACCACGGCCGCCCCTCCGCCATCAGCGTGAAGGCCAAAAGCATGGGCATCATGCCGAACATATAGCGGGGAATGGCGTTGACGCCGGTGGATACGGGAACGAGAGCCCCCAAAAGCAGAAAAAAACCCTCGGCATAGCGCTTCCTGAATAAAAGATACGCAATGGGAATAAAGCATCCCGCAAAAAATGCCGCAAAATAAGCCTTGTAGCCGCCGGTTCCGAACCCCTCCAGCATGTGCATGAAGGGATTCCCCATCATGCGCCCCCAGGCCAGCTGAATGTTCTTGAAGGCCAGAGCATCCCCGGTACTGTACCAGAGCCAGTTCTGAAAAACAAACATGGGAAGCGGCACCAGCATGAAGGAAAGCCAGAATACGGCAGTTTTCAGGCTTCTGAATTTAAAAAATGCCCGAAAGCCGTTATGCTGCCAGAACAGAATGGCCAGCGGAAAAACAAACATCACCCCGATATTCTTGGTGGCCACCATTGCCATGGCACAGAGCGCAGCGCCGAGATAGCGTTCCTTCATGGCCAGAATAAAGGCCGCGATGGTGAACATCATAAACAGGCTTTCGGTGTAGGGGGCGATAAAATACACGCTGTAGGGAAGCACGCAGTAGAAAAAAGCTCCGGCCAGCCGTGTTTCATACGAAAGCCGGAACATTTTAAGAAGGTATATCCAAAGCAAAAGCCCGATATAGCATGAAATGCCGGATATCAGGTAAAACGCCGGAAGGATATTTCCCCCGGTAAAATCCGAAAGATAACGCCCCAGGAGCGGATACATGGGCAGAAAGGCCCAGTTTGCGGCATGACCGGTGGTCAGATGACTGGGATAGGCTTCGTAACCGGAAATGGCGATGGACATGAACCATTTGCAGTCAAACTGGCAGAACATGTTCATGACGTCATCGGCCACGGCCCCGGGAGATTCAAAGGGCTTTCCGGAAACCATCTGAACCTCTCCGGGATATATCACCACGCTGAGATATGCCAGGAGGTACAGAGCCAGTCTTGTTGCCAGAAAGAGCAGAAGCGCCTTCACCATGACTTTCAGAACCTTTGCGGTCCGGGATCCAAAATTTTTTCCTTCGGGAGCGGAAAATCCGCCATTCTCCGGCAGTGGCTTCCCCGCAAGGGTGCTTTCGGAATTCTCAGCCGCGGCAGTCATGACCGAAATACCCAATACCTGAAAAGAAAATAGCTCACGGCAGTGACCAGCACCATGGATGCCAGAAGCGGAATATAGGAGGCGCTTATGGAGAACTCCAGTAGTCCGGCATTGATCCCATACACCGGAGCTCCGGACTCTCCCCAGCCCAGAAGCTGCTTTATCACATAAACGGAAACCGCCCGGAGCAGCATGGCACCGGCTGACACCAGCAGCATTTTCAGGAGCACCGCCAGAGACCTGGCGGCATGGAAGGTCACTGACGTATGTCCGTAATATGAAACCCCGAAGGCTGCAAGAAAAGCCAGTACCGTGACAATTTCCTCGAAGTGCCGCAATGTCACGGCTTCGGGAATTCCTGCGAACGCCAGAAATCCGGCCAGGGCTGCGGAACCGGCAACAGAAACCAAAAGAAAGCTGACCGCAAGATCGGTAAGCGTCGCCAGTCCTCCAACCATGACAAATCTGATAATCCGGAAAAACTCCGCCATGCCGAAGGAGGAGCTTTCAGATAATTGAAACAGCAATTTTAAGCACCCTTTTTCAAATTAAACAGTTTCTCAGAAGTACGTTAAACAGTTTCATTAATAACGCACTGCTTCCGGAATCAGTCCTTCCGATTTCCGGACTCTCCTGCGGCTCCGTCAGTTCCGGATTTGATAAATCCGGTCCCGGTACGGCCGCCCTCAATTTCGTTTATCACATAAACCGGACGCCTTTTCACTTCCATGAATATCCGGCCGATATATTCGCCAAGAACTCCGATGGAGATAAGCTGTACCGATCCCAAAAAAAGAATCACCGCCATAGTGGAAGCATATCCCGGGGTGTCCACTCCCAGAAAAATGGTTTTGGAAATGATGTAGATCATGTAAATGGCGCTGATCATCCCCAGAAAACCGCCGAGATAGCTCCAGATCCTGAGCGGCGCCGATGAAAAGCTGAATATCCCGTCCAGGGCAAAATTCCAGAGCTTCCAGTAATTGAACTTGGATCTGCCGCCGGATCTGGCCGGTCTTTCATAAGGAACACCATGACTGGAAAAACCGGCCCAGGCGAAGATGCCCTTCATAAAACGATCGCGTTCCGGCAGATCCTTGATGGCATCGATAACCTTCCTGTCAATAAGCCGGAAATCGCCGACATTTTCAGGAAGCTTAACCCGGGCGCTCAGCATATTGAAGATCCGGTAAAACCAGCCGGCTGTGAGCCTCTTCATGAAGGAATCCCGGGTTCTGTCGGCCCGAATCCCGTACACCGTATGATAGCCGTGCTCCCGCCATTCTCTGATAAAGGTCAGAATCAGCTCCGGGGGATCCTGAAGATCCACGTCAATGGGGATCACGGCAGCGCTTTTTACACTGCGAAGCCCTGCGGTCATGGCCGATTCCTTGCCGAAGTTCCTGGAAAAATTAATAAGTGCCACCCGGGAATCCCTTTTTATAAGCTCCCTGATAATGGCAACGCTGTTGTCGGTGCTGCCGTCGTTTATGAAAACAAACTCCAGATGCTCCCCGACCGGCTCCGTCACCCGGGAAACCTCCTCGTAAAACCTGGTGATGGTGGCTTCCTCGTTATAAACGGGAATCAGCATGGAAACCGTATAATCGTCATTATTGTTATTCATCTTACAAACCCCACACTTAACACCTTTACCGGATGCTGTGTCCTCAGAAACAGCTCCAGGGTATCTCCCGGAACGCAGGACAGTTCCTCAGCCGGCACGGGAAACAGCACCTCGTTAACTCCCGGGATTTCCAGGACTGATTCGTAGGACTGTTTTCCGGCCAGAAGATCCAGATGTCCCGGACGGTCGTTAACAACCCGGATCTTCAGGGAATAGCTCTCGCTGCAGGAATAGAGCTTGAAACGAAGCGGCACCAGATCCCGAATCTCAAGTCCGTTGCTGTCCTTCTCCGGAGGAAAGACATTCTCCCTCCCGAAAAACGACGGCCGCTCGGAAACTGTGCTGTAGATGCGCCCCGGTATCACATAAAGATTCTGATAGCGATTCCAGAAACGGATTTTCCGGCTGATGAAATAATCCTCATAGGCTTCCGAGACATCGCGTTCCCGGTACAGCGACAGCACATAGAAGTAGTAAACGGCAAGAAAAGCTATTCCTGAAAAGGCCAGCAGAAATGCCATAAAAGTAAAGGCGGTTCTGACACCGCCTCCCCAAAAGCCCTTAATCATCGGTAAGAAATTCATGTCTTGATGCCGGGTTCTTCTTGAAGAAGCCTCCCAGGGCCGTGGTGGTGGTGGCGCTGGTAGGATCCTCAACACCACGTGCTTTGACGCAGTAATGGGTTGCCGTTATGGAAACCGCCACATTTTCGGTTTCCAGCAGAGTCTGCAACGCCACCAGAATCTGCCTCGTAAGCCGTTCCTGAACCTGCGGTCGCCTCGCAAAAAACTTCACGATGCGGTTGATCTTGGAAAGCCCGATAACCTTCCTGTTGGGCATGTACGCCACCTTGGCATGTCCGTCAATGGTAACAAAATGGTGCTCGCAGGTGCTGGTCATGGTGATATCCCGGACCTTTACCATTTCATCCACATGCATTTTGTTTTCGATAACGGTGATTTTCGGAAAATTCGCGTAATCCAGGCCGGAAAAAATCTCGTCCACGTACATTCTTGCTATCCGCTCGGGAGTTTTTTCCAGGGAATCGTCAGAAAGATCCAGTCCCAGAATCTGCATGACGGACCTGAAATGCCCGGCAATCTGCTCCTTCTGCTGATCGCTGTTCATGTCAACCCTGGTGAGAGGAGTCTCCAGCCCTGCTTTTATCAGAGCCGAACGGACAAGCTCCGCCTCTTTGCTGATCTCGGTCATATTCTGCCTCCTGAAACTGCGCATATTTTACTACATTTGCAAGTATGATCAATATCACATATTATGACCGTCTTCAGGGGCTGTAAATCGCCGTCCGCAACGAATCGCAGGCAGAAAACGCTTTAAATATGCCGTTCCGGATCTTTTCCCTTTAAATAACTGCTCTCATCGCTTTCATAAAAACTGACGGCTTTTCTCGCTTTCCAGGCATAATCGGAATCCCGAAGCCGCCTCTCGGACTCCATAAGCTCCCTTTCAAAAACCCCGCAGTTCATTTGCCGGTATCTGACATACTCCAGCAGGAAAACATAACATCCTATTCCTCCGAATAACAGCGGAAAAGCAGAAATTTCTGATAGCAAATGACTCAGCCATCCCGGAACCTGAAGAACAAAAGGCGTCAAAAACATCAGAATTCCCAAAACCAGAACCACCGCAGAGGCCGCAATTCCAAATTTAAAGGAAAATATTCTTTCCGAAGCCAACTGAGATTTAATATCACGGGCAATGTCGTCATATTTTTTATGCCGCATCGCGGGAGGATAGGCGGCAAGCTCACACACCCGATTATCATAGACAGGCATCCGGCATTGCGGACAGACGGTAACGGATCTTCCGAAACGGTGCCGTGCTGCCGAATCCGTCAGAAGAAAGCCGCAGTATTCGCATTGACCTGACAGCACCCGAAAAATCCTTCTGTCGTCGGGCATGGCGTTAATTTCGTTAAGGTACCTGACCGGTAACCCCCGCCCAAGTCTCTCAAGAGCTCTGAGATAGTCGGGATTTTTAAGTCTGGTTTTGGAACTGTCCAGTTCATTGTCAGGCAAATTATCACCAACCATTTTCTTTTTCAGGTGCCAGTAAGCAGCTGCCATCATAACTGCCGATGTAAAAAGCACTATATCAAGCTCCAGTCCCGCATAGAGTCCGTTCCTCAGAACCGTTTGAATAAAATCCTTACTGAAAACTGAATAAAAGCTGATGAAAAGTATCGGCACCATCAGCGATCTGAGCAGAATACCGCGATGTGTTTCGGAAACTCTCTTTTTCCGTCCGTAACCACCTCCGATCGCCTTCTCTCTGAACCGGGGATCCAGAAAAACACCGCCACAGGAAGGACAGCATTTAAGCTCGCTTCCGGTCATTTTTTTCCTCTCATCGGACAAAAACCTGTTCAGAATTGCATGCTCCGGACGCACAATCCGGTTCTGCTTTTTCCCGCAATGAGGGCAGAGGATATATTCATGTCTCCCTGAATCCAGAAAAACTCCGCCGCAGTGAGGACAGCATTTACGTTCGGTTCCGGTCATTCTTATCCTCTCATCGGACAAAATCCTGTTCAGAATTTTATGTTCCGGACGCACAATCCGATCCTGCTTTTCCCCGCAATGAGGGCAAAGGATTAATTCATATATGCCTGAATATTCGGTTTCACATATTCTGGCATTTGCCAGTTTGTCCGGAGAATAACCGCAGACATAAATATTTCTGGAGTACATCCTGCATCCTGTAAAAATCGCAAAGCAAAAAAACTCCGGAATTCTTCCCCTGAACCCCGCCGGTTCAATGCTCTTCATAACGGCAGGTCCCGAGGCTGATTCGGAAATTATCAGATCTGCCGGAAAAACCTTCCCGAGTTACAAAAGCTGTATTTCAGCATCCTAAAGGCTGATAGCCTCCTTTACCTTTGCGGCGTAATCCGGATCCCGAAGACGTCTCTCGGACTCCCTTAACTCGCTCTCAAAAGTGCCATGAGAGAATTTCCGGAATCTGACAATCCGGGACAGTGCCTGAAAACACCCGTACCCCCCGATAAACACTACCAGGCCGGAAACAACCAGAAGAAGGAACCGCAGCTTTCCGGGAAAAACGGCAGAGTATCCGAACAGTCCCGGAGCCTCCGGAACCAAAAAGATGAAATAGACCAGGATTCCCATAACCAGAAATCCCAGAACGGCTGCAATACCGAATATAAAGGCTTTTTTTGTTTCCGATGTAGCGGCATATCCGATACCGCCGACAACCGTGCGGAATTTATCCTGCCGCATTTCCGGAGGATAGGCGGCCAGTTCGCACAGCCGTTCATCATAGGTTGTCATCCGGCATTGCGGACAGGTGGCAATCGGACTTCCGAAGTGGCAGCACATTTCCGGAACCTTCAGCAAACAGCCGCAGAATTCGCAGCTTCCGGAAAACACCCGGTAAATCCTGTTTTCGTCGGGATTGCCGTTTATCAGGTTGCGATACTTTACCGGCAGAGGACGTCCGAGTCTCTGAAGGGCCCGGAGATAGTCGGGATTCTTAAGACGGGCCCCGGAGTTCCGAAGTTCGTTGCGGGAACTATAGAGTCCTTCTTTCCTGATATAGTAAATTCCCGCCCCCAGCATGATCGCCACCATCAAAAGCACTGGCAGGACTCTCATACTGAGCCAGCCAACGTCGTCAATCCCGACAAAAGAAAAATTTGAGGGATAGGAAGTGAAGGCATAACCGCCCAGTCCGGCAGTAACTACTGTCAGAATTGCCAGTTTGGCAATAAAACTGGAGTTTTTCTGCATTTTCAGGCCTCCGATGGCAGCTTCGCGAAACCGGGGATCCAGAAAAACTCCGCCGCAGTGCGGACAGCATTTAAGCTCGGCTCCAGGCCTTCTGGTTATCTCTTCGGAAAAATCTCTGGCAGGGGCATTCCCCGGGAAACTCGGATTTACATGCTCGGAACTCGCAGGAAGCGAATCAACCTTTTTATTGCAATGAGGGCAGACAATATAGATTATCTCTCCAGATTTTTTTGTCTCAAATTTTCTGGCATCGGCCAGATTCTCCGGGGTATAACCGTAGACATTGAATTTTCTGGATGACATTTTGCAACCTGTAGGAATCATGAAATATCAAAAGATTCCGGGATTCTACTCCCGAAAACCCGCTCTATCAATAATTCGATCCCCGGGGCGCAAATTCTCACGGTCCAAAAACAAAAAGCGGCAATCACCGTGCCGCATCCTGATGCCTTCATGCCGGACAGAACTCCGCTTCCGCTGTCTCTCCGGCTCATCTCATTAAAGCAGAAACTCAGGCCACCTTTTTCCTTGATTCCCTGGCAGGAGTTCTGACACTCCCGTCAGTCTCTTCCCGGGCGGGAACCGCAGGTTCCCCGCCCTTCCGTTCATTCCGAAGCTGCGGAGTCTTCTCCCGGCCGATTTTGCTGAGAATGGGGATAACGTCCCCGCTTCTTTTGGCTATCTGAAAGGACACCTCGTCCATAACGGAATCTTCAACCCCGGACAGAGCCGGAATCCCCCGGAACATATCAAAAAGCTGCTCCGCTGCCGTAAGCACCCGATCATACCGCCGGGCTTCGGACGGATCCTGAAATCTGGCCACCTCTTCACCTTCGCTGTTTCTTATTACATATTCAATCGCCATCGTATGTGACATACATACCTCCAAAAGTGGTTACCTTGTAATTATAACAGATATAGCAGAAATGATACATGTAATCATAACAAAAATTGTGAAATAAGATATTTTTAACACTGATAGTAATACATATCATCCAACCCCAAAAACATGTTATCGGAAAAATAAGAATTCAAAGGCGGACACCGGAACAGCAATGCGGCATGACAATCCTGATAACAGGAGTTTTTCTGAAAAGTTACGAAGGCATGAAAGAATCAGGACGGGGCACCGGGAATAACGCCGGAAACATCAAATACGACTCTCCCTGAACGCCGAACTGTATGCTTAATCCCCGAAGCAGGTCTGAGTTTCGATGAGGAATATCAGAGATGTGAAGAAAAGATTCTCCTTTCTTTTGAAGGCAGACAGGGTCTTATTTTCGATGTTAAAATCTGGAGTGATTCCAAAAATACAATCTGAACGGCACTATTCCAAAACAATTCCAAAACAGCGGTTCCTGAAAACATCCGGACACTTCGCTGCCAGCCCCGCTACTGCCCCAGAAAGCCGCCGGTCTGCTTTCGCCACAAGGTTGCGTAAATTCCGTTCCTGTCCAGAAGCTCCTCGTGGGTTCCCTCTTCGGCAATGACTCCCCTGTCAAGAACAATGAGCCTGTCCATGGCAGCGATGGTTGACAGCCGGTGCGCAATGGCAATTACCGTTTTTCCCTGCATTATGCCGTCAAGATTCTTTCTGACCACGTCCTCGATTTCGGAATCCAGAGCGGAGGTAGCCTCGTCAAGAATCAGAATCGGGGAATTCCTGATAATCACCCGGGCTATGGCAATCCGCTGTCTTTGTCCTCCGGAAAGCCGCACGCCTCTTT
>CACYPY010000011.1 GCA_902776415.1 uncultured Ruminobacter sp. | reverse complement strand
ATTTTACATAATTTGTTAATTAATACTGATTAATTAATGTTTGTAAAGTACCATTAATGATTCTGATTTGTCTGTCAGGAACTGACTTTTTGCACTGCACTCAAGCATGCCTTTCCTGATGAAACCAGGCCTCTCATGCCAAATCTGGTAATAAACAGTTTCATCAGAAAAAAGAACTCCCATACCAGATTTTTCAAGCTGGACATCACAACATTTTTCGGAACCATAGACCATAAAATTCTGTTCCGGAAGCTTCAGGAAAAAATTCACGACCGTATGGTTCTCGACCTTTTTCAAAAACTCGTTACCACTGATTCATACGATCCGGAATCAAAGAAGAGCGACAGATCCCGTGCCAAACAGGAATTCGGAATCCCCGAAGGTCTTTCCTGCTCCGGACTTCTGGCGGAAATATTTCTGTCGGATTTTGACAGGAAGTATTCCGCATATCCGGGTATTACTTTTTTCCGCTATGTGGATGATATTCTGGTGCTTTGCGAGCCCGACAGCTTCCAAAAAGTCAAAGACGCCATCGACAGGGACATGAACGCTCTGAAACTCGAAATAAATCACGAAAAGGATGAAGACGGCGACCTTTCCGGACATTTGCAGTACCTGGGCTACGTGTTCGATGGCAAACAGATCACGGTAAGAAAATCCTCGGTTCTCAAGCATGAAGAGGCTCTCGAAAAAATGTTCCGGAAGTACGCGGATCTGCTGGCAGATCCCAAAATGTCTGCATCCGCCAGATGCTCCCTCTCGTTTGAATTCCAAACAAAAATCTCCCTCCTTTGCGCCGGAGTGAAAGTGGACGAGAAACAGCTGGGCTGGCTTTCTTACTACAGAAAAATCAATGACACGAAGCTTCTTCATCATTTTGACTGGCTGGTAGGACATTTCTTCAAACGCTTCAATACTGAAAAGTTTCCCGTCAAAAGACATGTCCGTGCCTATTACGAGCTCAATAAAAACATCCGGCATTCCTCATACATTCACAAAATTGACAGTATGAAGATTCGGTCTTTTACCCTGACCGACGAGGTCTCAAAACTGCATAAAGGCTTTGACAAAGCCCTTTCGGAAATCAATGACGGACGGAACAGAAATGCCGTGGTATCCTTCATCCTGAGCCATCCCGGAAAATTTCCGGAACTGGTTCTGGAATTATTTTACGGTTCAGCCGAAAGCGCCGGCAGTAACCGGAATGCCTCCGAAAATGCCGCAGCGCCTGAAAGCACAAAGGGAACCTCATCAACCAAAGGTGAAGATTCCGGGATTGTTCCCGAAAGCACCGGCACATCCAAACCGGAGACAGTTTGCGCCACTTCTGAAACCGCAGGAGATGAGGAGGCCCTCACCGCACCGGAAAAAAGTACCGGCACTTCGGAAACAGATTCCGAAACCCCGGTTACCAATGCCCGAACCTGTAATGCCGCTGACAGAAACGGTGTCCCCGGTACAGACGCTGTCTCCGACAGTAATTCCGATGATGCCGAAACTTCCTCCGAACCGTCTTCCGAAGGCTCTCCCGAAATTCAGAAAATCCTCGAGAGATTCGAAATGGGCGGGGAAATCACCGCGAGAGACTATCTCCTTCTCACCAAAAAGACTGACATTGATCTTGTTGTTAAAGAACTGGTAGGAACTGAATCCGAAGTCTCACGGGAACAGATCGACACCATAGCCAGCAATCTTGTCATCGGGGAAATGATCGAAGATCCCATCATCAGGGAGGATTTTGAAGAGGCCGGCTATTACTGATACTGACACCATCCTGACACTTCCGGAGAAGAACAAACGCTGCGCCTGGAATAACCGGACAACGACGGAGCCCTTTTCAGAACGGATCTCCGCCTTTATTATTCGGAAATTCAGTCCAGAGTTACCCTGAAGCATTCCTCAAAATTCCGGGAAACCGTGTTGCACAGTGTTTCATAGGTCACTCCCTTTAATTCGGCCACCGCCTTTGCGGTATAGGAGACAAATGCCGGCTCATTGGGTTTCCCGCGCTTCGGAACCGGGGCAAGATAGGGACTGTCCGTTTCCACCAGCATCCGATCCAGGGGAACATAGCGGCAGACTTCCCGCACATTTTCTCCCTTGTTGAAGGTGACAATTCCGGATATTGAAATAAAAAGCCCCATGTCCAGGGATCTTCTGGCCACCTCAACGGTATCACAGTAGCAATGCATTACCCCGCCGGCATCCCGGCAGTTCACGCCGTTCAGAATGTCCAGGCATCTGGCGGCGGATCCCCTGGCATGGATGATCAGGGGCTTCTTCATCTTTTCGGCAATCACCGCCTGCCTGGCAAAGCTCTCCTCCTGAATGTCTCTGGTTTCCGGGGTGCACACAAAATCCAGTCCGGTTTCGCCCACGGCCACAATTTTGTCCCGGGACAGAAATTCCTCAAGAACCTCATCCTTCCAGTCCCTGTTGTCAGGGGTGATATTCTCCGGATGCATGGCGGCGGCTCCCCAGACATGGGGAAGCTCCTTTATCATGTCGTACATGCGGGGAAAGCTTTCAAAATCCACTCCCGGACACAGCAGGTGGGTTACTCCGGCCTCATGGGCTCTTCTGAGCACCTCATCCGGTCCCTGAAAAAGATTCTCATAATCCAGACTGTCAAGATGACAGTGCGAGTCAACTAAAAACATTTGCAAATTCCCCTGTCCGGCAACAAAACTCCGGTTAAAAAACGGGGATATTTTACACCACGGAACATTTTTTGTGACAGGAATAACAAATCCACACAGCACTGACGCTTCTCTCTTACAAGGAAGGCCTGAGAGAACCTGATTAAAACTTACTCCGCCACAAAAACCTCCTTTTCCGGTACCGTTTATCCCCCTGAAGGCAATGCCCTGCAAAAATGCTATAATGAAATCACTGCGGCAGTTTTTAGAGGAGTCATGAACATGGCAGAAGAAACTCTTTTCACCAAAATCATTAATCACGAAATCCCGGCTGATATCAAATATCAGGATGATGATGTCACTGTATTCGCGGATATCAATCCCCGGGCCAGGGTGCACCTTCTTGTTGTTCCGACCCGGGCCATCGCGTCAGTTAACGATCTTGAAGATGGTGATGCGCTTCTGATAGGCAAACTGGTTCTCACCGCAAAAAAGATGGCCGAACAGCTGGGAATTGCCGCTGACGGTTACCGTCTGATTTTCAACGTCGGCGAACACGGCGGTCAGGCCGTGCCGCATATTCATCTGCACCTTATAGGCGGAGAACCCCTTGGCATCGGCGGTTTCCTGACAAAGGCAGAATCCAGATGAAACTGAACCAGGCTATCATATCCGTCGTTGCGGCCGGGGCCATTACGATGCTTTCCGGATGCAACCTGATGGACGCTTTCAGCAGCAATGATGACGGGAAGAGAGCCGATTCTCCGGAGGTATATTCCCATCACGACAGAAGACAGCAGAACCGCCGAAACCAGGGAACTCCGGCCAGACCTCAGAAACCGAAACCAAACGCCCCGAGAGCGGAATCGCCTTCAAATGTCAGAGAGGCTCCTGCGGAACCTGAGGTTATCAATGTCAGCAGAAGCCCCGAAACTCCTCCCGAAGGACCTCGTGAACTTTCACCTGAAAAGCCCGCGCCCTGGGAACCTGTTTACGAAAAGCCGGTGGCAAGCTGTGCCGATAACGCTCCTGCCATTCAGAATGCCGTGCGCAGTCTGGCCCGGCTGGCCATCAACGCCTACCAGCCAAAACAGCCGAACCTGACTTTGGTAAACGGTTTCTCTGCCGGTAAGGGAATCTGCTACAAGGGACCATCCCTCACGGCGATCCTCAAGGACGAGCTTTCATCCTCCGGACGCTATAACATCATGAGCTCCCAGCTTGAAAAGAAGATGCGCGCTCAGCAGGGACAGGCCTCCAGCGCATTTCTTGTCAGACTGGCAAAGGCTCAGAACGTTGACTATATAATTTCGGGACAGACCATGATCCAAAGAGAAAAGCCGGTGGCAATTCTCAGGATCATGTCGCTGGCCACCGGATCCGTAGTCTGGCAGCGTTCCGTTCCCATTGAATGACGAAAAACGGTAACCAGAGTTCCCCGGTATTCATGAGATGAACCTGTATTTCTGAATGCTCCGAATCACGGGGCATTCCGTTTACCGTATTTTTACACTGTTTTGGGACATACCGAAAAAGCCAAACCTTCCGACACCATCTTGAAACACGGTTGTTCGTGCAACGGTGATTATTTTCTTATTCTCCAATCGCCTTCAGGATACGATCAATCTCTTCAAATATCCTGACCGCATTGTCAAAAATCTGCTTTTCATTCCGAAAATCATCAAATTTCTATGTAGAAACACCACTGCCTGATACACATTCTTCTCGGAAAATTTCAAAACGTGCGGATTCTTACCTATGATGGCAATCTGTTCCCTTGTCCAGCGACTCATATCTGCTCCCTGAATCTGCTCCGGCAGGAAGTTCTGACTTATCTTCAACCTGTCAGACTTGCTACCCGATTTATGGGATCACTTTAGTTGTAGGCAAGTCCCAGGAGAAGCTGGACATAAGCGTGAGAGTCACCCCAAAGGAGATAGAGACCTCGGGCGTTCAAAGCTTCCGAAGGGTTTTGAACTAACACCAGGGCCAGTGGCGACCACGTTTTTAATGAGGCTTGAGGGCCGGTCCCGCCGTCCCTTTCTTTCATAATAACGATGGGTAAACCGCCGAAAAAGAACGGTTGAAAAGGAACAAAAGTACTCCATTTCCACTGACCATAAAACCAAAAATCCCCGAAAAGTCACCTCTCCGGAGATTTTGCCTTGTACGGAACACAACGGTTATCAGCCGTTATTAAGCTCCTCCTGGCTCTTCAGGAATTCCCGGTTCTGATTGTATTCAATATCAGATTCGGCACGGGAAGAATCGATGACAATCTGATTGTCCTCGCCATAGCGGAAATTGTAGATCTGATTGTTAAGGAAGCTGTCTCTGGCAGAATCCTCCGGAAGTTTCGGATCCGTTACATCAGTAAGCACCAGAATATAGCTGCCTCCTGTTCCGGTAAACGACTTGAAGGTTACATTGCCCTTTTCGGGAACCGGCATGGCAAAAACATTTCCGGCCACCTCGGCATTGACATTGCCAGTCCTGATACGGCTGATGGTAACAGGATCTGACAGCACGATAAGACCGTCGCTGACAAACTTCTCAATGGATTCGCTCTTTGCCAGACTTTCGGTAACCGCCTTCAGTGTGCTGCCGGAAGCCTCTTCGGCCTTGGAAGCGATAACGGCATCCCTCACCTCGTTCATCACATCCTTCAGAGGCTTGGGCAAAGGCTCCTTGTAGCCTTCCACATGCAACACCACCATGGCATTGTCCCCAAGTTCGACAACATCGGAGTTAACCGAACCGTCCCGGATATCATTCTGGAACATCACCCGCTGCACTTCCGGCTGATTAAGCGGGAAAACGGCATCCTTGTCACCGCTGGAAATGAAGTCACTGGTCTTAATCTTTACAGATTTTGACATCTCACCGCCTTCCTCCCTGGCGGCATTGGCTGCCAGCATGGCGGCCTCCAGGGAATCAGGATTTTCAAAGCTGGTATCGGCAATGATCTGCTTCTTGTCCATGTAGAGTTCCCGGCTCTGAACCTTGGTGTACTGCTCGATAACATCATTCTTCACCTGATCGAAATCGGCCCCGTGCCCCGGCTCAATGCCGTCAAGACGAATAAGATGCCAGCCGAACTGGGTATTAACCGGTTCGGAAACATCCCCTTTGTTTTCCAGGGCAAAGGCGGCCTTTTCAAAGGAGGAATCCATTACTCCCTGAGAGAATGCCGGAAGGCTCCCGCCCTTTTCACGGCTGGCAGGATCCTCGGAATACTTTTTGGCCAGTTCTTCGAAGGATGCGCCGTTCTTAAGCTCCTCCGCCACCCCGGCGATCTTTGTCTCCGCATCATCACCTGTAATGAGGATATGAGAAACCGTGCGTTTTTCAGGAATGGTATAAAGCTCGGCATGCAGGTTGAAGAACTTCTTAAGATCCTCGTCGGTGTACTTCACATCATTTACGAAATCGCCCGAGGTAATGTAGATATAGGATACCTTAACCTTTTCCGGCAGCAGAAAATCCTTGCTGTGCGCATCATAATAGGCCTTGATCTCGGCATCGGAGGCGGTCTGGTTCTTCTTGTAGGAGTCCAGGGCCATGTCAATCTTCCAGAAGGTTCTCTCCTGAGTCTGAATTCTGGCAATCACCGCCACATCATCCGGAAGAGCGAAGCCGCTGTCAAATGCCGTCTTGAGATAAATCTCCTTGGCAATATCTCCCTTGAGAGCTTCCGAAAAGTACAAAGGAGAAGGATATCCGGCCAGGCTCAGCACCTTCTTGAACTGGGCATCACTGAATTTGCCGTTCACCTGAAACTCCGGCATCTCGCGGATTCTGGTCTTCACCAGGTCATCGGAAACCACCACGCCGGAATTGTAGATATGGTCGGAAACCACCTGGTCGGTAATCATTCTTTCCAGAGTCTGCTTTCTGAGAGCGGCGTTGAATGCGGGATCCCGGGCCTGCTCCCGGAAGGAATTGCCCAGCTGTCTTTCCAGTCTGTTTTTTTCAACCCGGAACTGCTGCTCCAGTTCACCGCCGGTAATGGATCTCCCGTTAACCTTTGCCGGGTTAAGATCGATTTTCGGTGCAAGGTAGGTGCCAACACCGGCAATGGCAAACGATACCATGATAATAATGAATAAAAACTTTGCGACAGGCCCTGTTGACCCTTCGCGGAGCTTGTCTGTAAACATTAAACTCTGACTCCGACCATTAAACTTCAATCTGCTTTGCCGCCCGGGCTCCGGCCGCCGTACCGGCTTCCGGCATTGTGCGCCTCCTGCGGCATGGCAAAAGCCCCGCGGAATTTATCCTCGGGAAATTCGCCCCGAACTCCGGAACCGGCGCCTGAAACAATTCATAAGGAAAGGGTTTCATACCCCGAGACTCCGAAAACCGGAATTCGTCCTGCATTGTACACTAAACACGCCCTCACCACCAAATCTCTGTACCGGCCATCGTTTTCAGGAGCGAACCGCATCCCCGAAAAACTTAAAAGGCGCACTCTCGTGCGCCATCTTCTAACCGTAATCAAATTCTGATTGCCTGCGGGGAATCGCATCCGTCTGACAGATCCGCTCCTGATAAAGCCTGACAAACTAAAGCTCTCAGGTCTGCGGCTCCGACATCTCCTTATGCTTCCTTGGCAGCCTTCTTGGAAGCCTTTTTCTTCTTGGGCTTGTTTACGGCTTCCTTCAGGAGCTTGCCGGCACGGAATACAGGAACCTTGCATGCGGGAATCTGAACCTTCTCGCCGGTACGAGGGTTGTGCCCCTCACGAGCCTTGCGGTCATGAACCTCAAAAGTACCAAAACCAACCAGAACTACGTTCTCGCCGGCAGCAAGAGACTCCTGAACAGCCTGCAAAAGAGAAGAAAGAGCATTTTCTGCATCCTTCTTGGTTAAGCCGCCAATCTCGGCCATCTTTTCAATTAATTGACTTTTAGTCATAAGGTCCTCGTTTCACTCACTTTGTGAAATAGATTGTTATCCCAGACTTCAAAACCCTCCAGGCAGTGCATGAAAAGCTTCTCGTCTTTGTTCAGACAAAATTATGCCTTTTATCATTGCTAAAAACAGATAAAAACAATGATTTTTCGTGCGAGATCACTAATTTAATGAGTTTACCCCCTGATTTTGCGGTCCCGGGCATGATTTACCCCTTGATTTTCCGCCATTTGAGGGCTGAAATGGCGTCATCAGGCCAAAATTTTTCCGTTTCTGCCCCGGAACAACGGGCCTCTTCCGGCATGACCGGGACCATTTGTTCACAACAATTCGCATATCAAACAACTGGCCCATATCAAACCACCGGCAAAAGAAAAAATCCCGCCGGATAAAAAAACCGGGGCATTACGGCCTCGGGCATTCCCGGATTTCGCGGAAAAACACGGTTTTTGTCAGGAAACAGCCTCCGACTCCCCGCGTTTCAGAACGTCGCTGCGAAAAGCCCGGGCCAGCACCTCTTCGATGTTCTTTACCGGCATGATGTTGAGATCCTTCCGGATAGCAACCGGCACCTCCTCCAGATCCTTCACGTTTTCGTCAGGAATCAGGATGTCAAAAATCCCCTCCCTTCTGGCAGCACTGAGCTTGGCCCTGAGGCCGCCTATCGGAAGCACCCTTCCGTGAAGCGAGATTTCCCCGGTCATGGCAATGTCCCCCCGTACCGGAATTCCGGTAACAATGCTGACTATGGCAGTGGCAATGCTGACCCCGGCGCTGGGGCCGTCCTTGGGCACCGCCCCGGCAGGGAAATGAATATGAAGATCGTGCTTGCCGAAGAAATCCTTCGCGATACCGAGACGGGATGACAGCACCCTGACCACGGTAATGGCGGCGGAGATAGATTCCTTCATGACAGCTCCCAGTTTGCCGGTAAAGACCTCCCGGCCCTGTCCCGGCATGGCTTCCGCCTCAATGGACAGCACATCCCCTCCATAGGAGGTATAGGCAAGTCCGTTCACCGTCCCCACAATGTCGCGATGCTCGTTTTTGAGAGGCGGTTCTCCGGGCCCCAGGTATGACAGGAGCTTCCGGGTGTCAATGCGGATTTTGGAAATCTTTCTGCTGGAAAGCCGGATCTCCTTCACGGCCTTCTGCAAAAGTCTGGAGATAAGCCGATCGAGATTTCTGACTCCGGCCTCTTTGGTGTGGTTGGTAATAAGTTCCCGGAGCGCATTGTCGGTAATCACCACCTCGTCCCGGGAAACCCCGTTGTACTGGAACTGTCTCGGGATCAGAAATTTCTGAGCCAGCTGAAACTTTTCCTCCATGGTATAACCGTCCAGCTGAATAATTTCCATGCGATCCCGAAGCGGAGCCGGAATATCCAGGGTATTGGCGGTGGCGACAAACATAACGTTTGAAAGATCAAAACCCACCTCCAGATAGGTATCCATAAAGGAATTGTTCTGCTCCGGGTCCAGCACCTCCAGAAGCGCGGCAGAAGGATCCCCGTGATTGCTGATGCCGGACACCTTGTCAATTTCGTCCAAAAGAAACAGCGGGTTATTGACTCCGATTTTGGTCATGGCCCGCATGATTTTTCCCATGTCGGAACCTGTATAGGTGCGGTTGAACCCTCGGATATCGGCCTCGTCATGAATGCCTCCCAGCGCAAGACGGGTGTATTTTCTTCCCGTGGCCCGGGCCAGGGAGCGCCCCAGAGAAGTCTTTCCCACTCCGGGAGGTCCCACAAGACAGATAATGGGGGCATGCAGCCGGTCGGAACGCTTCTGCACGGCCAGATACTCCAGAATGCGCTCCTTGACCTTCTCAAGGCCGTAGTGATCCTCGTCCAGCACCTTGCGGGCGTATTCCAGATCGTCCTTCACCTCGGTCTCCTCGATCCAGGGCAGGGACATGAGATTGTTGATGTAGTTGCGCACCATGGCAGATTCGGCACGATCCCCCGCGGCCAGACGGAGTCTTTTGGCCTCCTTCTGGTATTTCCGGACCACCTCCTTCGGCATGCGGGGATCGTTGAGCTTCCTCTCGATTTCCGCCTTGTCGTCCAGCATGTCATCCACAGCCAGCTGTTCGGAGGTGCTGTCCTTCTGCGAATCGTCGCCGTCAGTCTGCCCCCTTCTCATATAGCCCCGGAGATCCATGAGCTCATCGCGGATGGCATCCATTTCAAGCCTGAGCGTATCAAGATCCAGAGCAGGCGTATCCCGGTTTACCGGTCCGGCGATATTGATGGCGAAATGCTCAATGCGGGGATAAATTCTGTCGGAGATCTCCTGTACCAGATCATTATAGGAGGTCATGCCGGCAAAATGCTCCGCCATTTCCTTTCCGGTAACCTCCTGAAACAGATTCTGCACCCCCATTTCCAGGAGTTCCCGATCCTGTCGCTGCATCACCAGAAGCAGCGCAAAAACCAGCCGGAGAATATTGTGGCTGTGCTCCGCCGTCATCAGAAAATACGGGGGCTGGATAAAGCATTTCCGAAAATACTCCGCCATCATGATGAGCTGATTGTGGAGCGAGACCATGAGCCGCTCGTCTGCGGCATCCGAGTAGACGATTCTCCGGTAGTCGGAGGTGAAATAATAGGAACGAAAGTGAGCCCCGTGCTCCGTTATGGAAGCCGCCGTGGAAACCCAGTCCACCGCAATGAAGCCCTTTACCGAAATAAACAGCGTCGGCGCCTGCCGGACCGGATCAAAATTATCCGGAATCACCTTTTTCACCAGCTGGCATTCCTGGGCAATGACCCCGCGAAAAGATTCCTGAGGAATGCTTTCAAAGGCGTGAAGCCCCTCCGGATGGTTCATCGCCATCAGAAAGGTGTCCCCGTCTTCTATATAGCCGAGAAGTCCGTTATACGAGGGATCCAGCTTGAACACCGGTTCAGTGTAAGGACACAGAACTCCCTTCTCGGGTACCAAATACAATCTGCTGTTACTCATAAAACACCTTTCTCCGGAGCTTTCCCGGGCGGGCGGTCCGGCCGTTACCGCTTCCGGGGCCCGACAAAACACAAGCGCGATTCCGGACAGAAACGCGGGCAGTACTATTCTATATCAAAGGAGGCGTTTTGTGAAAACCCGCCCCGGGAATCCGGCTTACGCCCTTCCCGGAAAGAATTATTCGTCCTTGTCTCCTGTATCCTTCCGTGCTTCACCGTCATTTCTGCTGTTTCGCTTCTCCCGGGGCTTAAACTATCTCTGATAAGCCACTATCAGTCTTGCGAGAATCAGGAGTGCCGCTCCGACGGCATAAAACAGCGGGAGACGGTGTCTTCTGCAAAAGCTCAGCCGTTTCACCCCGGTCACCGCCTTAAGATAGTTTTCTGAAACCCGGTTTCCGAAAATTCGGTAAACATTGATGCCCTTGTCCATGGCCAGCCTGAAATCCGGCAGCTTTCCGGTGGCGTTCATCTGGGTCATGAGAATTTTTTCCGTTGCGGAATCAATGCTTTTCATCTGCCGGAGTCTGTCAGGAGCCTGATAGCTTTCCAGAACGCAGAAAAAATCAATGCCGGCCATATCGTCATAAATGAAACGGGGAATCGCCGCGGGGGCTTCCCGGGGATCCAGAAGGCACAGCCGGGAATCCGGAAAGCAGAATATCGCCGCAAAACCGATTTCGTCGGCACCGGAAAGATAATAGCAGTCCATGATGAGCGGAAAATTCCGGCAGACATAGCGAAGAATTTCCGGTTTGCCGATCTCCGAAAGGTCTCCGAAGCCGAAATTCCGGACCATAAATTTCCTGCTGTAATGATTCCCGACCCAGTAACGGTAAAAATCAAGGCTTTTATATTTTTCCATGTCCAGGGAAATGCTGCAGGTATCCGCATTCCGGATAAGATCGTAAAACAGGGAATTCCCGGAGATCTCTCTCCTGAGATTTTCATAAAAACCACGGTGCCGTTTCAGATTCCCGAAGATCCGGTCCTCGTACTGACCCAGCAGAGTCTCGGGGATCTCTTCCCAGACTCCTGTTTTAAGAATCTGAACAATCATATTTCCCCGTCACAAAACGATAAAAAGCACTGCATACAAAAAACAAAGCGGCAGAATTAACATTAACCCGGTCCTGAGAATATAGCGTTTAAGCCCGCCTCCCGATCTCCGGGATCTCAGACGAAATCCCGCGGCAATGCCTTCAGCATCTCTGATAAAATCCATGCCTTCTCCCGCATCCGTCTCTCCGGCAATGGCATAGTCCCGGATCTTCTGAAAATACTCCTCCTCTCCGGGAATCTCAGGTTCCCCGCCGCACAGTCTCAGAAGATCGGCCCGGAATCCGGAATCACTTCCGAAACATGAGGTATCAAGAGCCTTCCGGAGGTACTTTTTCACATCATGCCGCTGCGACGGAAAAAGCCGGTTCCCGGCTCCCGAAAGGAGATTCCCGGCTCTCCGGAACAGAATTACAAGCTCCCGTTTCGCCTCTCCGTCATCCCGGCAGGAATAAAGACGGTAGAAACGGGAACAGCCCGCCAGAAACTCCGCAAGCTCCCGCCGGGAGGCAGTGCTCTCCGATTCCTGCCGCCCCGGGGAACCGGCCTCCGGAGAAACGGGAACTGTCCCGGCAGCGGAAGATCCGTTTATTTCTTCGTTCATTTCTCTGTCCTGAGCTCCCGGTGATACGGGGTAAACCGGATATCGATTCTTCTGTTCATGTTGTCGGATTCCGGGTCCGAAGGAAGCGCCCCCGGACACGGGCTTGCGGGAACTGCCCCCGGTTCTGCGGTTCTCCGGAATTTCCGGCCCTCAAGAGAACAGGGCGCCGGACGCGATTCCGCATACCCGCTTACCGAAAACAGCCTTTTCCCCTCGCTGTTGGTGTAGCTGTCCAGATCCCGGCCGCTGGACAAAAGCTCCTCCCAGAAGGCAATGGCTCTCATGGCGGAAAGCCCCCAGTTGCCGTGCAGGGCCCGGTTGTCATAGAAGTTCTTGTCCGTATGGCCCTCGATAAACACCGTATCAATATCTCCCCGGATCGCGGCAGATCTGAGTTCATCAGCCAGCACTGCGCTGATTCTGCGAACCGTGTCCCGGTACCGCTCCGGAATATCGTATTTTGCGGATTCGAACTGCATAAGATTGGAATCAATGTGAATGGTTTTGTTTGCCTCGTCCAGGGTTACCATCACCCCGTCGGCAAGAAGTCTCCCGTAAATCCGCCGCATTACCGCCCTGAGCCGGTTGTCAGTCTCGCTGTATCTGGAAAGCTCCTGACTGAGACTGCTGTTTCTGATCTCCAAATCGCGCTTTTCCAGATAAAGATCCTCGTTTCGGGCCCGGAGTCTGGCATTTTCCTCCAGAAGCTCCTTCTTGTCCCGGTACGAAGACATGGAGAGCAGCATGACGGAACAGATGATGATGATGAAAATAAACAGCAGTGCCGTCATGATATCCGTATAGGACATCCAGAAATTCTTGCCCTCGGAATAATCAGAACTGTCTCCGGAGCCGGAATCATCCGCCCCCGTATAATCCGGTTTAAGCATTGATCATCTCCGCCTCAGATGAAAATTCTCTGTTCATTACCTTAAAGCTGGTCAGGCGAAACACCTGGGCCAGCACTGAAAGCGCCGCCGCCTCCCGTCCCGGGAAAACCCCGCCGTAAAGAATTCCGACCCGGTTTATGCTCCTGCCGGGGTTATTCTCCCCGCTGCGGCATGGAACATAAAGCCGGAGGGAATCAAAGCCGATCTCGGTTTTCCAGACCTCCCTGAGGGGATCCCGGAAGTCGCCGGACACGTAACATTCCCGGCGGGATTTCCCGGTATAGAAATCGGCCAGCATTCTGAATAATCCGGAAAGCGAGGTGCCGGATCCGGAAAACTGATTTCTCTTCTCCATGAAGCAGTGGTACGAGCTCCGCTCCCGATCCAGATACAGCTTCAGAAAGGAGCTTCCGTAAAGCTCCGGAAGATCGGAGGTCACCTCGTAAACGGCATCGGCATTCCGAAGCCGGAGATTCTCGCGGGAAATTCCGGCTTCGGAAATGTCAGTAAGCCAGTCATAACTGCATGATTTCCGAAAAATCCCTGTCAGACTGCGGATTTCGGATTCCCCGAGAGCCCTCACGGCGCTTCTTCCGAACAAAGTGTCTTCCCCGAAGAAAAACTCTTCCAGAACCGCCCGGGCATCGGGAAACCGCTCCCGGGGAAAAATCCGGGACAGTGTGCTTCCGGATTTTTCACGCTCCCTGAGAATATTGTTCACGGCCTCATTAATGTCCGGATATGAAATCAGCGACTTCTTGAAAAAGGCATAATAGCAGAGTCCGTGGGCGCAGAAAAAGCCTTCGGTGATATGGCTGTTAATCTCCCGGAGAATCCGCCCGGCAACAATTCCCCCGGTGCCTCCGCTCCCGGAAATGAAGGAAAGCAGCTCTCCGAGATAAAAAGCCAGCCGGTCACAGAAATCCGTAATCATGGCCTGCGTATCCCGGCTGAGCCAGTACCTTAAAAGAAGAGGATAGCGCTCCCGGGGACAGGAATTGATTTTGCTGAAAATGCTGTTGGCCCGAAGATAGAGATCGCCGGAAATGCAGCGCTCATTAAAGTCCTGATAATACTTTTTCAGAACATTTTCCGAAAGAATGCTGCCGTCGGAGAAGTTCAGAAAATGAGGATTCATGCCGCTGAACAGAATTCTCCAGATCCGGAACCCGTCCCCTGATTCCGAAACTGTGCGGCGAATCTCCAGGAGCAGGCGGTCCCTAAAACTCTCCAGAACTCCGGATACGGCATCCCGCACCGCCGGAAAATTCCAGAGGGAGCTCCGCCTCCCCGATCCTGATGCGGAAAGCTCCGGAATCTCCAGGAGCAGAGCCTGGAACAGTATGCTCAAAAGCCTCAGCATTTCCCTAAGCCCTTCCGGAGATGTCAGATACTCCGGAACACGCTCCGCTCTTTTCCGGAGCTCAAAGTACCCGAGAGATGCCAGAGTAACATCAGTACACATCACGGAAAGCCCGTCGTCAGCCAGAAGCTCTCCGGATCTGACAAGAAAAAGAGCTCTCCTGTATGCGGAAACAGGATTGTCCGGCTCCTCCCTGAGACACACAAAAACCGGTATCCGATCCCCGTTTTCCGGAGAAAGATCCCCGAGCTCCCATTCCCGGCTGACAAAAACCGTTCCCGGTGGTTCCTGCCGGAGCTCTCCTACGGAATCCGGCCGGAAAAACACATAGTATGCCGGCTCAATCATGACAAAAGCCCCCGGAGATATTCCAAAGCATATTCCCGATCGCGGAAATAACGAATCTGAACGGTCCCGGCAGCAGGCCCGAAAGCCCCGGCGCTCTTTTCCGGAGAGTCCGGAGCATCAGACATGGCGGAGCTTCTCTCCGGAACAAAGTAAACCAGGAAAAAGCGTTCATCCTCCCTGAAGATACATGCGTTCGCTTCCGAAAACCGTACTTTTCCGATACCGGGAATTCCCAGCGTTTCCCCCATCATGACACGAATCCGGGGAGAGATGTAAAGCTCGGGATCCGTGACCTCCAGGCCGGCGCACTCTTCCCTGACCCCGTTAACGCCGCTTTCCGGGGTATCCGGAATTCCCAGATACCGTGCTCCGGCATCAATGAAGCTCTGTACCAGAACCCAGTCCGAAAACCCCGCGATATTCTTCCCGAAAATTGAAGCCCGGTTTGCATCCCGCCCGGCCTCCTGACCTCCCGTGCCCCGAAAGCCGTTCCCCCCGTAAAAGAGACCGGCACATTCCCGGAAGTTCCGAAATTCCGGGCTCTCCAGCTCCGGAATCCGGGGATACCGCATCATTCCGAGCATTTTAATCCCGGCAGCACGGAATTCCTGATAAAACCGCAGCTTTCCGGCACGGGAGTCCTCCCCGGAAGCCATTTCTGACAGAAAATACAGGTCAGCAAGACAGATCCCCGCAAGGCCGCGACTGCGAATCCATTCGGTCTCCATTCCCAGAAGCTCGCCCCGGTTCCGGGGCCTTCCGAAATGCCTGAGACAGGAGGCGATAAGCCCCTCGGCCCCGGCCCGGTCATAGGTTTCAGGCAGGAGGAGCACGGTAAGCGCATTGAGAATCAGGCATTCCATAAAACCGGAATGGATTTCCCGGATATTAAACATCGGAAAACCGGTGTTTTCCGGAGCCATGACGGTCTCCGCAAAATCCCGGGCGTCATCAAAGGAACGGATCTCCCGGGGGCTTCCGTCCCACCGGAGATTCATAAGCGGCGTAAAAAACACGGAACCGGTTTTTTCCCCGAATACATAGCTGATAAAGGGCTTTTTCCAGACCTCGTTCCGGACCTCGGCAAGATTGCAGAGCTTGACAAAAAGCCGGGCCAGAAGCATATTTCGCTCCCGGGAGATCCTCGGAACGCTCTCGCCGGAAGTCTCTTCCGCTTTTTTGATAATGCTTCTGGCTTCCCGGCGCAGAAAGAGAATGCTCTTTCTTTTGAAATCCACTCCGGCCAGAAAGCCGTAACGCTGATTTCGGTCCCGGGCGGTTTTGGGATCGCTGACAAACATTCTCCCGAAATCCCCCGAGGGATCCCGGAAGCCCGGGGAATAATCGCCTGTGCCGGCAGCCTCAACATCGATGCTTTTAAGGGATTTTCTGATATAGTCGCGGTAATTGAACTTCGTTCCGAAATTCTCATAGCGATGATTGTCCGTGGCCTCGTCATACATCCTTGCAATTTCCGAATCATCCACGGGAGCAGCTTCCGAAAAGGTAATCTGATGCATGCTTCTGTTGAAATCGCTCCACATGGCGGAGAGATCCCTCGCAAACACATCAAAATTAAACTTCTGCTTCATAATCGCTGACTTTTATCTCTGCCGTCTGCCGGGCACTGACCGGACATCCCGAATCCGGGAGAGAATTTAATGGGAAAAACAAACGGATAACGGCATCACTTCTCCCGCAGACTTTCAATGGCGTTACTGAGCTCCCGGACACCGGTAAGGATGGTCTTGTTGTAAGCCTCGGACCACTGCCGCACAAATCCGGCATTCTTCTCCAGCATTTCGTCCAGAGACTCGCTGATCCGGGGTTCAAAACCGCGGATCCCCTGAAGTCCGCGTTCCAGTTCCTCAGTGGCCCTTCTGAGCACGGTTATCCTTTCATCAAAATGAGCGGCCAGCTCCGACACCGCGGAGATGCCCTGCCGCATACCGGAAGCGCTGTTATTAAGCTCCTTTACCGTGGCGTTCAGAGTACCTGCCATCTCTTCCAGTGCCAGAACCTCGCTCTCCTTTCCGGAAACGGCCGTCCGGATGCTGTTATCCATTTCGGAGCAGAGTCCGGCAAAACTCTCCGAGGTCTTCTGCCAGTCGGCCACGTTCGCGGCAATGTCCCGGCTGTAGCTGTCAAGACTGTTTCCGATTTTCTCGTACTGGGCGGTAATGATGCCGGTGGCCGTCCGTGCGGAATTCACGAACTCCTCCCCGGCGGCTTTTACGGTGTCGGTCTGCAGGGTAATCGCCCGGTTCAGACGGTCCTCCAGCTTGTCCAGGGTTTTCAGGATAACGTCGGTGGTGCGGTTGTCCATATCCCGGATATACATGGTGATTTTCCGGGAAAGCTCCTCGGTCATCCGGTCCGACATGCCGTTCAGGGCCGCCACAATCTCCCGGGACATTCCCCTGATGCATCCCTGCACCGACTGATCATCCGCTTCTCCGCTGTCCTGACTGATAACTGCCAGCGCCGCCTCCGAGGATACGTTCGGGGGATAGTCCATGTCAATCTGCCTGCAAAGTCTCCGGATCAGGATACTGCGAAAGTACTGTAACGGCGTTATCAGCGTACTGGCAATAAGGCTGGCAAAAATTCCCCATACCGAGGTTACAAAAGCAGTTCCGGCTCCCGACAGAAGAGCCCCCAGGCGGAGTTTCACCTCCTCCTCGGGAAGCTCCCCGCCGGTGCCGGTGATCCAGGCACTGACCCCGGAATCGTTAAGGCCGTACAGAAGACCGACAAAGGTGCCCAGAACGCCAAGACCGGTCAAAAGAGACGGAACAAATCCCTTCCCCATGGTTCCGCCGCACAGATTACGCTCATTAAACACGTCCCGGGCTTCGCCGCGATTACAATAGTACCATTCGCCGTTTTTGGGATAACGGATAAGCATGTTCCCGAAAAGCCTTGCCGGATGGTTAAGCTGCTCATTTTCCTCCAGAGCATCAAGAAACTTTTCGGTTTCCTGACAGCGGTTGAGCACTCTTTCGTCCCCGCCGCAGGCCTCCATTAATTTTTTCTTTATAAAACCTGTAGTCCGCAAGGTCCGGACCACACTCCAGACCAGACACGGCAGCAGCCCCAAAAAACCAAGCGCGATTATAAGGCAGAAAACCCAGGCCAGATTGTCCTGGGGTATGAAAACCAACCCCGCCAAATCCGGATACTGCGTTTTAAACCATTCAGAAATATCAGCCATAACCAAAACTTTAAAAAACCGATAACACAGCACAGACTGCCAGCGCAATTCCGGCCATCAGCACCACCAGATAATAGTAGCTGAGGGGAGAACACCCCCGGGGCTCCCGATACCCGCCGGTCCGGAAGGTTCTTTCAAAACGTTCCCCGGAGACATTTTTGGTATCCGGACGGGAATCCGGAGCGGGAGGAACCGGCTCCGGAATCTCCCGGGGCTTCACCGGGGGAGCGTCCTCCGGAGGCCGGGCTTCGGAAATAATCTCCCCGGTAACCTCCGGAACAACTGCCTTCGGAGGAGTATCCGGAGCTTCTGCAGGAACATCTCCGGACTGTTTTTCGGACACTTCGGGCTTCCCGGCATCCTCCGGCGGAGGCTCCCGGGAGATTCTGCCGGAGCCGTCCCCGGTTATGAAAGCCTGCGCCCGGTCCGGATCGGGAAATGTCTCCGTGCGGTTCACATCAAGGTCGGCGTGGGACAGCTTCTGTCTTTCCAAAAGAGTCCCCCCGGCATCGTAAATGCGGATCTGAAAGCTTTTATGACTGCAGGCGGCGAGAGAAACCATCTCCCGGGAAAGCTCAAGGACATAGTGCCCCTCCAGCGGGCGTCCCGGATAATCACAGTGAATGCGCCAGCGAAATTCATCACCGCAGTTCACCGAACCCCCGGGGCCGATATAAGAGTTTCCTCCCAGGCTCATTACTGAAAACCAAAGTCCTTCGGGCGAAACCCCGTGAAACTCCGCCGGAAAGCTGCCGTCATGAGAGACCAGCCCCAGCCGGCAGGGCTTTTTTTTCAGATCAGCCATTCCGGATACCGCTCTCAATGCTGCGATACTCGGTCACCAGATCCTTCAGGGTATTCTCCAGCTTTTCCGAAAACCCGAATTTTGACTGATAGCCGGCGTTTTCCACAAAAACCCGGGAGAGCGCCCTGACCCAGACCACCAGCCGGTTCTTCCGGTTCTGATCCGCCTGCTCCCCCAGAACACTGTCCAGATCCTGAACGGTATCCACTTCGGAACGCTCCTGAACCGCCGTGCCGTTAAGGGTATAGATAAAGTCCGAAAGAATCAGATTCACCACCTCCGGAACCTTGGCTCCGGTATCCCGGTTGCCGCTGTCCAGGGAACTCATCCGATCCACCTGATCCACCACTACCTTCCGGAGCTCGGTTCTTTCCGCAAAATTCACCAGCTCCTGGGCCGTGGCAGCCACAAAATCATGACTGAGGGGCAGCATGCGGCGATCCCAGCTCCGGGAAAGCGCCAGGGACTGCATCCAGTCCACCCATTTGTTATAAAGCTTTTCGCTGTCCCGAAGTCCCAGAGAGGCGACGCCGGGACCTGTGCCGTCCTTGCCCGTGGCGGCTTTGGTTCCGGAATCCCGGGGCTCGGCCGGGGTCCCCAGGATGTCAAAGTCCAGATCATCAAAATCCGGAATATCCGGAGGCTCCGCTGCGGGAGAGGGGGTGTCCGCAGGCTCCTGAGCCGCACTGTCTCCGGACTCCTCATCCGCGGGACTGAAATGGATCTCGTTAAGCACATCATCCCAGGCCTTCTTGATTTCGGAAAGCGGCATGTTGAACACGTTGACGAAATCACCGAACTCCAGGGCCAGAATCTCCTTCTTTCTGGCAATCTCGGCATAGACCACCGTACTGAAGGTCTTCTTCTTTGCGGCCTGCCTTTCATCCTGGGAGGAGCTGACCACGTTCCACTGCTGAAAGAGCGGGATCAGCCGATCCCGGAGCAGAAGTTCCAGGGCATTCCGAATCGCCTCCTTTCTGATGGTACGGATATCAATACCGTGAATGCTTTTAACCAGATTGTCCAGACCGCCGTCATTGACCTTGAGAACGGCATCCCAGGCCTCCTCGGGCTTATTTACATAGGTTCTGATGTCGCTGTCCCGGCAAAGCTCCTGCTTCATGCGATCCAGGCGCTCCTGATACCCCTGGCGGATCCCCAGTTCATTGGTGTCGGACTTATCAATGAAGGAACAGTCCAGTCCGGGTTTCCGCACCAGAAAAATATTGCTGAAGGGCCGCGGGGCCTCCTCGGAGCCGTCCCAGTTTCGGAGCCACTCGCACTGACCGAACTTTTCCAGCACGGTCTGCTGCAAAAGACCGCCTCTGCCGTACACCCGGTTTTCCTTGTCCAGGTCCTCCGCAATGCGCTTGTCAAATTTGGTAAGGGCCCAGAAAAGACCGCAGTGATGACTGCCTCTGGCAGCACTGTCGCAGCCCTGGGTCTGATTTATCCACCGGGATATCACGTCCGCGATTCTGGGAGAATTGATCTGACTGTCCGCAGCCGTGCAGAGAATCAGAGCGTTGAGATCGTAGTTTTCGGTATACTTCTCAAAAAGATATGCCACCTTGCCGCGCAGGAAGGCGTCCGACATGATTTCCCGTTCTCCGGGATCATTCAGGGCACTGAGCTCCCGATCCAGCCTGCCCCGGTATCCCGGGAAATCCAGTACGTCATTGTTCTTGATAATGTCGAATTTCGGGTTCTCCACCGGGATGCGGATCTCTGCCGTGAGCGCCGCAAGCTCGCTCAGCCGGATCGGCTTCACACCGTTCCGGGTTTTCACATAACACTCGGAGTCATCAGCGTTTTCCAGCTTCTTCAGGGCGTCCACATTGATCAGGGACACGGAATCCCGGGCTACCACCACCGCCTTTATGGGGGCGCTGACCGTTTCCAGATGATCCAGCCGCTCCAGAGTTCCGGCAAGCCTGAGGAACAGCTCCCGGAACCGCTCATTGCCACCCCAGAGCACGGAATAGTATTCGGCCCGATCCCGGGTCCCGAAGCGGATTACCCGCTCCCGCCCCAGAGTCCAGAAGGCTTCTCCCAGGGAACCGTTAAGCACGCCGTGCCGGGATTCGATATACTTCTCCAGTGAGGTGATTTCGTTTTCCGGAATGCTCCGGACACCCCGCTCTGCCGGAAGACGGGACAGCTTTTCGGTAACCTGCCGGCTCAGCTGCCTGATTTCGGCAATTCCGGTGGCTGTATCAATGAAATCCGAATAGTAGGAATTCACCAGGATCTTTACGATCTCGCATTCCGACAGAAAAGTCAGCCGTACCGGATACTCGGGATCCGCCTCCTCGTCCCGGTCCCCGTACATGGAAAATCGGGTCACGAGGCCGGTGGATTCCTTGCCGCTGCCCTGGGGATTGATTTTCTGAACAAAATCATAGCTCTCCTGCCCCAGCCGGGTAATCAGCCGGTGCTCGCCGTTGGAGGCCATGGCGGAAACCAGATAAGACTTCCCCGCCTGAGATTCCCCGAAAAGGCCGATTCCCGGCTTGTTCCGTGCAATGCGGCGCATTACCGAGGCCTGATAAATGGCATCGTAAAGCGAGGCCAGATGACGGTTCTGGCCGGACTTGACGGCCGGACTGACCCGGGAGGCGTCATTGATCCATTTAATGGCCTTCTGGGAGTTCTGCTCCGCTCTTTCCCAGAGCCGGGACAGATCTGACAATTCTTCTGTGCTCATAGCTATCTCCTGCAAACCACACCGTTGTCCAGCCAGTAATCGTTCTCACCCAGCTTGCTGTCGGGAAGAGTGCAGAGTTTCAGGAATACATTGGCATTCTCCCCGTCGGTTATTACCTCGATGCTGTCCCGGTTGCTGCCGGAGCAGCCCCGGATTCTGGTGACGTCCTTGAGAACCAGTCGATCCTGCTGATAGCGCCCGGCATCCTCGTCGGTGCTCTCGGCCCGATCCAGACAGAGCTCGATATAGGACTCGCTGATATTGGCAATGCTGCGGGACAGCTTCTCGTCCAGGGTCAGCTTGTAAAGGGGCGTGGCCGGCCAGCGCTCGATTTTTACCGGTCTGGAGCCGATGGTCATTCTGCCGCTGACCCGGAAGGAATTCTCAAACTTGTAGGAGCTGTTCTCCTCCAGATTGACCCCGGAATAGAACAGCGAGGAATTCAGAATCCGGCCGCCGGCATCCAGGGCCCCGATATAGCGGATATTGGAACGCAGTTTGCAGGATCCTACCTTAAGATAGAAATTCTCTATCTGGGAGATCTCGCTGAGATAGGCGATCATGGCACCCACGGCCACCGCCGTCTTGGGATCCCGGATGCGGCCGCCGGAGGCAAAGGGATACCAGTCCCCCACTCTCAGGGAGGACATCTGCACAATGCGGGTCGGCGTGAGGTCCACCCTGTTTCTGAAGGCAGAGACAATTCCGGGCAGCGTGGAGGGATGTCCCGACAGAAGCACGATATCGCAGCGATACTGGTTTATCACCTCGGCAATAAACGAAATCGCCTTGCTGCAGATATCATAGCGGGAGCTGCAGGTGGCCAGACGCTCGTGAAGAAGCCGGATATCCATATTGAGCACCACGTCCAGAAGCGAGATACTCCGGGAAGCCTTCTTTGTTCTGAGCTCGTCAGAAAAAAACGCCTCGACTCTGGCAAAGGTTTCGTCGCTTTCGAGATCCCTTCCGGCATCCTTAAGAATCTGCCCGAAGGTTCTGCCGTCCAGATCCCGGTACTTCTCGGTACCGAAATCCTGATAGGAGTTGATGATGGCCACCGCCACGGGACAGAGCACCTGCAGGGTAAGCTGCTTCCTGCTGGTGGAGTGCTGCACGGAGTTGTCATGCGGCTCCGATCCCAGCTTCTCGAAGATATAGTCCTCGGCAAAGGTTTCGGAAAACCCCAGCCGGCCCGTAAGATACGTCCGGACGGAGGGAATGACATAGGTCTGGATAATATCCAGAAGGAGATCGTCTCCGGCCACCTTGAAACTTTCATGAAAACGCTGGCCGGGAATAATGCCGCCGCCCTCGCCGTAGCGGTAGTCGTTGATAACGAAATCCGTGGTGCCGCCGCCGATGTCCACGGTGGCGATGGTGATTTTCTTCTCCGGCGAATCGGGATTCCTGACGGCCTCAAGACTGTTGACCCGCCAGAAATCCTCCCAGTGTCCGGAATACTTGCTGGTGACCTCGTTGTAAAGGTATACCGCCTGACTTGAAAATGCCTCATCCCACTTAATCTCGCACTCCGGATACGGCGGCCAGACGTCACGGGAGGCAAAATCCGGCCGGCTCATGGGGTCGGACAGATCCCACTTCATGGCCCGCCAGAATACCGCCACTGCATCCTCTAGGTGTCTCCGGAATATCGCCACCTCCTGAAGGGGCATCCCGGGAGGAACGGTCAGAATGATATTGCGGAGCATTCGCGGAGTATCGCGCTGCTTGCCGTTCCACCGGGCGGCGATGCCGTTTATCTGCTGCTCGGCCTGGGCAATGATCTCCATCAGGAGCAGCATCATAAGAGAACTTCTGCTGAACCCGGACTCCATGGCCGGATAGGAATCGGGCTCGCGGTAAAGAGGCACTCCGGCGCCGTTAACCAGGGAGGCAATGCGGGATTCCAGAAGATTGGGCTTGTCATCGGAATCCGTATGGGGATTGAAAATCCACGCATACCTGGACCGATCCTCGTCCCAGAGATATCTTTTGGGACTGGACATGCCGGAGCGGGACTCGTTTCCGGAAAGCAGCCAGGAAAGGTGGAGGGCCTCGTTTCCGGTGCGCACCAGGGAATTCCATTCAAAATTCTGATAACCAAGCTCCGGAAACTTCAGGGAAAATGACGGACTGGCGAACTCCACGCTGCTGGAAAAGGCATTGCGGTAAACCTGTTCCGGACTGGAGAGATCCCGGAGCTCCAGGGAGTAGGAGCTTTTGAGGCTGTCCCGCCCTTCCAGCAACAGCCCGCAGACCCGGGAATTGCCGATATCCAGCACCATGGTTACCTCGATGGGCTCCTCCCCGTTTCCGGAGAAGGGCCTGACCACCACGGGAGGACACCCGGTAAAGTTTTTGCCGCGGGGCAGAGGCCTGCCGGTGACCGCCCTGTCCAAAAGCACAAAAAGCAGTGCCTGATAGAAGCCCTTCCAGATTCCGGAGGTAAGTCCGGTCTGAATTCTCGAGGGGGACTTCTCGCTCTTCTTCATGAAATCCTTCCAGTACTTTTCCAGAAGGGACTTCATAAAGCCCTCCTCCAGGAATCCCAGGATCCGGTCAAACCGGTCGCACAGACTGTAGGAGAGGCCGCTGGACACCACGGAATCGCTGAGATAGTGCTTTTCGGAACCCTTTCCCGTCTGATCGCCGCTGCTGGTGGCGGTGTCGAAGGCCAGCACCAGGCGGTACCGGTTCGGGGCAGTCTGCTTCAGATAGCCCCGGCACCAGTTAAGGGGAGCACTGGAATTGTCCAAAAAATACGGAAGCGGCACCCAGCGTCCCACGAAGGTTTTAAGAACATCCTCCAGATGAATCTTCTCAAAATTCCCCGGAGGCAGGGAAGCCCGGGTAACCAGATCCAGAAGCCGGCCCCGATCCTGAGAACCTACCACCTCGTCCTGGGAAAGCTCCCGGGCCGAACGCAGAAGATGCATCTCCGGAGAAAACTGGAAGGTTTCCAGCCGATCCCTGGTATCCGTATCGGAAAAATCCAGATCAAGATCCAGAAACTGTACCCCGGTGTTCTGGAACAAAACCAGCCTGTCGTTTTCAGAAAACTTTGGAATTTCAGGTATCATGACTTGTCCTTGGATAATTTCACATACTGAACAAAACCCTTCTGGCCGCCGTTCCTGGGAATCGCCCGGCAGAAGGAGCCGTCACTGTCATAGCAGAGCATTTCCTTCGGGAATGAGGAGATGTCGCACCCGTTTCCGATTTTGACATTCTCGTCAATGAAGAACACCCGGCCCCTGTCGATCCCGGCAACACGCCCTCTGAGGGAGCAGCGCACATTGTTGTTCTCGTCTGTAACGGTATAGGCCACTCTCCTGCCGCCCTCCTCCTCGGAGGGGCCGATATCCCGGTAGGAAATCTTGAGATAGCTTCCGGGATTCCCCGGGCTGCCCGGTTCCCCCGGGGCACCGGCGGAACCGGAGCCGCCGGAGTCCTCCCGGAATTCCCCCGTGCCGTGAGAAGCCACTGCGCCGTCAGGAGCGGGAAGATCCCCGTTTCCGGAAAACTCCCCGGAAGCTTCCCGGGGACCGGACAGCGATTCCGCGCCGCCCGGAAGTCCGGAATCTCCGGTCCCTCCGGCATTCGGCTCCAGGGAATCGTCATCCGCACCTCCGGAAGCACCGCCGGTCTCCGTATCGAACTCCGGATTGTAAAGAGAAGGATCCTGACTTCCTGCCGTCGCATTACCGTCATCCGAAGCTCCCGTCAAAGCTCCTGGCAGAGAATCCCCCTGATCCGAAGCCGGGGATCCCGGAACGGTAACGGTATCTGAGGTGTATTTGCCTGACACCGTATCCGGGACAGGCGTTCCGGAAACCGGCGTTTCTGTCGCCGAACCCTCCTGATCCCGTTTCTCGGGAATCACGGTAAGGATCGGAGGCTCCCGGTGCCAGGGAAGCATTGCGGAAAGCGGCTTTCCCGGATTAAGAACGAACCACAGGATAATCACCAGAATGAAAGCAAGAAGCGCTGCCAGCACAAAAACTGTCAGCCACTTCACAAAAGGCGGAACGCCGGCTTTATCCTCTGTCCTGTCTTCGGATTTCTCCTCTCCGGCACTGTCTTTTCCGGCACGGTCATCAGCGCTTTCGTCGGTTCCGGCGGCGTCAGAAGCCCCCTGAAAGCTGCTTTCTCCGGGAGCGTAGCTTTCAAACTCATCTGCGACCGGGGCTTCGGGAACGGATTCCGGAGAAACAGAGCCGGAACTCCCGGGGATCTCCGGAGGCACGGATTCGGAAGCCTCTCCGGTCGGGGCCGGGAATCTGCTTCCCGGCGGCGTGTTTTCCGACACCAGATTTTCCGCACC
The DNA here is from genome assembly GCA_902776415.1 of uncultured Ruminobacter sp. Lineage (GTDB taxonomy): Bacteria > Pseudomonadota > Gammaproteobacteria > Enterobacterales > Succinivibrionaceae > Succinimonas. The sequence continues at coordinate 14,431 of CACYPY010000011.1, read as the reverse complement.
GACCCGGTCGCTCCAGTCATAATTGAGGGAACGGTATTCTCCGGCCTCGCCGTTCTGTCCCGGCACCAGACTGTCCAGGGGGTGATGAAAGCGCCAGTCCTGGTCGGCGGCGGGATCCTGCTCTCCGGCCTGAGCCGCGGCTCCGCCTATGTTCCGGTAGGGATTGATTCTGTAACCGTAAAGGGCCACCACCGGGATCCGGCCGTTAACTATAAAAATATTGTCATCGGAGTCGGGAAGATGCAGAAAAGCCCCCAGACCTCCGGCAAAATCGGGATTGTAAAAGAATCGGAGGAAGATCATTTTGTCCGGTTTGGGACGGGCTTCAATAAGCTTCCGGGCTTTGGCGGCAAGGTAGGAAAAATCATAAGCCACCTGCCGTTTGACCTCCTCCTGCCTTTCGGGAGGAAGTTCGGACAGACATATTACGGATTTGATATCGGAAACGGCTTCGGGAATAAAAACGCTGATACAGTCGGCATTCTCGTTCTGGACGGCAAAAAGCTGCCGGAAATGGAGCTTTACACTGTCCGGCTCGGATACGAGAAGAGTATCGCAAATTCCCTTAAGGAGCTGCGACTGAATCTTTCTGACGCTGTGTCCCTGTTCTCCGACACTGAGATATCCGCTTTTTTCATATCTTCTGAGGAAATTTACATCATTGCTGTCCATGGAAGGAGCTCCGGCTTTGACCTTGTGTTCCCGGCTCTTTCTGGGGCCGGCATTGAATAATCTTATCTCAGGGATTATAAGAAGAGGATTTCCGAATAGTCAAGAAAACCGCCGGACCGGTATGATAATTATTGAATCCGCTAAAAAATATCCGTCCCGGAAAACTCTTCCGGCTCCGGGAAAGTATGTTTTTGCCATGGCCGCCAGACGATCGCCCCCAACGATTCCGGATATTCCCCGGGAACAGAAATCACAGCCCCGATATTGTCCTGTGGCTGCAATTCCCTGACCTGCGGCAAAATATGATCATCAAACAATTTCCGAACATGTTCCCCGGGAGTGTTTTTAAGCATAACACTATCAAAATGCCAGAGTCTTATCGTTCGCTCTCCGGATTTCCGCATCGGGGTTATGGGGGACTCCAAAATCAATTGACGGAATGGCCTTGCTCATAAATAAGAGGATCTCCTGAAATTTCTGCAGGTGGATAATTTTTAACCAGTACGAGGTATCCGGTGTCAGGCAGGGACAAGACAACCCCGGCTGTAAAAATCGTTACTGTTCCCGTCTCGTTACAGCATAGGAACAATAAAAAATGAAATGACATTCCGTCCTGGCATGATATATTTGACGGCGTCAACAGGTTTTCATGAAAACCGGTTTTCATGACAGCCGGTTTTCATAACACTTCGTGTACGGAAGGAGAGGTACAGCATGAGGAACAATAGACGCGGCAAAAAGTCCGGAGGATGGGTATCTTTCATCACAATTGTCATATTTCTGGGGCTCATCGGATACTCCTGCAAGGATATCTTTCTTGCCGAAACGGAGACCGGCATTGCCTTCCGGGTAAAATCCCTGGTCAACGAAACCCTTTCGCAAAACGGATCCGGTATCAGCATTGACAGCATCGACAACATGAACTGCCAAAACGGGAAGAAAAACATAAAAAAGGAACATAAATGCCAGGCCACCGCCCGCTATTCCGACGGAACGGAATCGGTCATCTGCATCGAGGAAGTGTCTTTTTACAGCAGGAATCGCAAAAACCGCGACAGCAATCTTGCCTATACCAGACTTAATGCAAAGCAGTGCGGAAAGGGGCCGGATTTCTCGGTTTCCCGGGAATACCGGTAGCCGTCATCACCGGGCAGAAATTCCCGGTTCCCATGTTACGACATGGTGCCGCCGCGGGGATCGGAGTACAGTTTCAGTCTCCTGATGACAATCACGTCAGTTCAAAGCTGTCGGCAACAAGGCTCATCACCGCCTCGTCAGAAAGCCGGTCATCAAGCAGCACGGAAATCCAGTTTTTATGGTTCATGTGATACCCCGGAAAGACTGCAATACCGTCGCAGAGTTCCCGGGTTCGCTCCGGCCCCGCCTTCAGGTTGATAATGTCTGCGGTATCTTCACAGCCGTCCTTAAAAAGCACATCCCGTCTGACATTCATAATCAGGGCAAACCACTTCCCGGTATCAGAATGCCGGTACACACCATAGCTCTGATACTGACTTCTGTTCTTCTCCCACGGGAAATCCGGACTCACGCCGTACTTGCGTGAAATCATTTCTGAAATGCGATTTGCCTGCTCTGACGCAAACAGAACCTCACGGGTGCAGGCGACGGCAATGCGCCTGAGAAGATCCTCACAGGCTTCCCGCACGGAAGTCACATAGGCACCGGTAAACCCTGCGGCACGAAGCGGAACATACTCCTCACCGGTCAGGGTATCCGCTACCCGGACAACCGGAGTTTCTCCGGGGATTACCAGCACCTCCGCCTGAAAATCCCCGTCCATAATGACGGCAGTGTACTCATAGCCCCGGGGAGTCTTTCTGAACCCGAAGTTTTCCAGAGCTTCCGGAATAAACCGTTTCTTCTGAAAAAGCGTTTTTGCAATGTCGTTCATATTCCGTTCCGTCTCCGGTTTCCGTTCACTTTTGCCACGTGCCCGACGCCTCGCTTGACTGGGTTTTCTGCTACCCGCATCATGGTTCCCATTAGTTCCCATTAATGCAAAAACTCCCGCCGGAGCAGGAGTCTTGCGAGGTTATCGGAAATCCCGAATCAGGAACCGGAACCGGTGCTGAGGAGCTGGGAATCGTATACCAGAATCGGATCCCGCCCCTCTATCACGTCCTTGTTGATGATAACCTTGGCCACATCGCTGTTTGAAGGCAGCTCATACATGGTATCCAGCAGAATCCCCTCCATAATGGATCTGAGTCCGCGGGCGCCGGTATGTCTTTCGATAGCCTTGTCGGCCATGGCCTCCAGGGCATCGTCGGTAAACTCCAGCTTCACCTTGCCCAGCTTGAACATGGCTTCATACTGTCTGGTAAGAGCGTTCTTGGGAACTCTCAGAATGGTTACCAGGGCATCCTTGTCCAGTTCGTCCAAAGATGCAATTACCGGAAGACGGCCGATAAGTTCGGGAATAATGCCGAACTTGCTGAGATCATCAGGCTCCACGGCTTCAATGCGCTCCGAGAGTGTGAGCTTGTTGCTTTCCCCGAACACTTCAGCCCCGAAACCGATACCGGAATTCTTCTGCACCCGGCGTTCCACAATCTTGTCGATTCCGGCAAAGGCGCCGCCGCAGATGAAGAGGATCTTGGAGGTATCCACCTGAACAAAATCCTGCTGAGGGTGCTTTCTGCCGCCCTGCGGGGGAACAGAGGCAATGGTGCCCTCGATAAGCTTCAAAAGAGCCTGCTGCACACCCTCGCCGCTGACGTCACGGGTTATGGAGGGATTCTCGGACTTGCGGGCAATCTTGTCAATTTCGTCAATGAACACAATACCCTTCTGTGCCTTCTGAACATCATAATCGCAGTTCTGCAGAAGCTTCTGGATAATATTCTCCACGTCCTCGCCCACATATCCGGCCTCGGTAAGGGTGGTGGCATCTGCCATGGCGAAAGGCACATTCAGGAAACGGGCCAGAGTCTGCGCCAGGAGAGTTTTGCCGGAACCGGTAGGTCCGATAAGAAGAATATTGGACTTGCCAAGCTCCACGCCGTCATACTCGTCCCCCACCAGCTGACGCTTATAGTGGTTGTACACTGCAACCGACAGAATCTTTTTGGCCTTTTCCTGCCCGATAACATACTCGTCAAGGTGCGACTTGAGCTCCCGCGGGGTTGGCAGCTTCTTCAGATCCTCAAGGTAGTCGGTCTTTTCGTTCTGTTTCTTCTTCTGATCCTTAGAAATAATATCATTGCAGAGATCAACGCACTCGTTGCAGATATAAACGTCGTCTCCGCCCTTGATAAGTCTTGCCACTTCATACTGAGACTTGTTGCAGAAGGAGCAATGCAGAGTCTTGGTCCCTCCGCCAGCGGTGCCGTCTTTCTTATTTCCTGCCATTTAAATTTCCTGTGTCTTCCTGTTCTCTAATCTTTTCGAATGATGCATCTTCATCTTACGGACGCTTCGTCAAGACCTCGTCAATAAGACCAAAATCTCTGGCTTCCTCGGCAGACATGAAATTATCTCTGTCGGTGGCACGCACCACTTCCTCGTAGCTGCGGCCGGTGTGGAAGGAAAGCTTCTTGTTCATTTCCTCCTTGATCCGGAGAGTCTCCCGGGCATGGATTTCAATATCGGAAGCCTGTCCCTTGAAACCGCCCAGAACCTGATGAATCATAATCCGGGAGCTGGGAAGGGAATATCTTTTTCCCGGAGCGCCGGCTGCCAGAAGGAAGGATCCCATGGAGCAGGCCTGTCCCAGACAGAGGGTGCACACGTCAGGCTTGATAAACTGCATGGTGTCATAGACGCTCATTCCTGCAGTAACGACACCGCCGGGGGAATTGATGTAAAGATAGATATCCTTGTCCGGATCTTCCGATTCCAGAAACAGAAGCTGGGCCACCACCAGGTTGGCCATGTGATCCTCAACCTCTCCGACCAGAAACACAATCCTTTCCTTTAAAAGACGGGAATAGATATCATAGGACCTTTCGCCCTTTGCGGTCTGTTCAATAACATAAGGAATCAAAGCGGCCTTCTCAGCAAGGCTGCCGTTACTGCTTTCAAATGACATGCTGCCTTCATCCAAAATATACTAGTCACGTAATCAATTAGGTGATTTTACCATCTTATGGAGGCTATGGCGATAAAAAGCTCATAATTTTATGAAAAGAACCGCCTCTTGACACGGGCGGTTTTCAGAAAAAACAAAAAACCTGCCGGAGACAATCAGGCAGGTTCTGTTCTGTTTCAGAGCTGTATACTGCTCCGGAATTCCGGATTAGTAGTACCTGCCGTACATGGCAGTAAGCTCGGTAAAGGTCTTCTTGATAACAGTCGGATTGGCGTGTTCAAAGAAGAAATCGGCAATCTGTTTCTGGAAGGAAAGGTCAGCCAGCTTGCTGTACATTTCCTTGTTGTTCATAACAGCCTTCTTGTACTCCTCGGAGCTGTCATAAGCGGAAGCAATCATGTCAATGTAGGACTCTACTGCCTTCTGATCCAGCTTGATGCCGTACTTGGTTATAAACGCGTCAACAACGTATCTGGTGGTAAGACCACGCTTGATGCTGTCTTCAATAACACTGTCAGCAGGGGCCGGTCTCTTTCTCTTCTCATAGTCCTTCTTGGTATCCACAACATGCTGGGCAACCAGTCTGGAAGGAACATCAAAGCCGCCGAATTCGCTGACCAGCTTTTCCAGAACTGCCCTGACGTTGGTATCGTTAACGATCTTGCTGAGTTCGCGCTCCATGTTCTTGCGAACCTCGGCACGGAAATCGTCAATGGTCTTGGCAGTTTCGCTGTAGAAGGAGAAGAACTTTTCGTCAAGTTCGGGAAGCTGATTTTCAAAAACCTTGTTCAGTTTGGACTTGAAAACAGCGGCCTTGCCGGCAAGTTCCTTGTTCCCGTAGTTCTCAGGGAAGGTTACATTGATTTCAAACTCGTCACCTGCCTTGTGTCCGATAATCTGATCCTCAAAACCGGGAATCATCACGCCGGAACCAAGAATCAGGGGATACCCTTCTGACTTGCCACCCTCAAAGGTATTGCCATCAATAAATCCTTCAAAAGCGATCTCAACACGGTCATCCTTTGCGGCAGTCTTTTCGGCATTTTCAACCCACTTGCCGGACTGGCGTCTCAGATTGGTAATCATCTGATCCATGTCAGCATCACCAATCTCACCCTCGATCTTGTCAACGGCAACGGTGGCAAGATCCTTGTCGAGATTCACTTCAGGCTTAACCTCAAATTCCAGGGTGTAAACCAGGTCCTGTTCCGGGCCGTTATTGGTAATATTGGCAACCACAGGAACACTGTCACCTTCGATGTTGCTGATCTTGCTCTGAACAAGAGCCGGATAGACGGACTTGTTAATAAGGCTGCTGAGGGTTCTCTCAGCAATTTCGGCACCGTAATCACGTTCAATGATGTTTGCCGGAACGTGACCGGAACGGAATCCCGGGAACTTGCGATTACGTGAAATCATCACGAATTCCTTCTGACGTGCCTTCTTGTAATCCTCTGACGGAATGGTTACCTTCAACTGGCGGTTTAAACCTTCGGAAGCTTCGATAGAAACTTGCATTCTTATACCTCAACAAACGGAAACACAGCAAGCATGAAAAACCTTCAGCACGATGAAGGAAACTGTGATATCTCTCTGTGTATCTGCTTTACCCACCCCCCGGAGAACCGCCATGTTTGCGTTAAAACCGCCGTTCCCGGGGGATGGAACCAAATCTATATGCCCAAAAAACACTATGGACATCCTGAAAACTGCCGCATTATATAACCCCCGTGCCGAGATGTAAACACTCTCGCAAAATTTGCCCCGGACACTGTTCCGGACCCGGCACTCCGGATAACGAAAGGACGGTGTCTCAGAAAATGAATCGGATGATATCAAATCGGAAGGATGCAGGATTCTTCTCATTGAAAGCTTCTCTCCGGTTCTGTGCCGTTTATCTTCGGAAAACCTGCCCCGGCTTGAATCCGGCATTCCGAACTGGCTTCCTGAAATTATAAGAAGCCCTCTCAATTTCAGGGGTCGGCCCGTAATAGAGTGAACAGTAACCGAAAATCCGATTCTGTACCGAAGACCGGAGAAAAAATGAAAAAAATGCGGGGATAAAGCGGCAGACCGGAAAAACGGAAGGAAAAGCGGATTACCGCAGGGAGAAAACCGGTAACGGATTTCTGTCAGGAATTCAGCTTCAGAAGAAGCTCGCAGGCCCTTTTCAGGATTTCAAGCTTTTCACGATCCCTGTCCGGACAGGTACCGTCGGCATCCGGGTGATATTTTCTGACTCTGTCGTGATAGGCTCTGCGGATTCTCCTGGCGGAAAGATCCGGAAACTCCCCGTCATCTCCTACGGGAAAGCCCAGTATCCGATAGGCCGCCCTGATCTCCGACGGCTTGCTGGTTCCGCCCCGGAAAATATATCTTCTGAGCCCCGGATGAATGGCATAGTCGTACATGCTTTCCCGGGTTGCCAGTCCGATCTGCTCCTCGGTGGCCGAATCAGTAAAGGTGTTCTTCTGTATCAGGATACCGCGCAGCTCCTGAGCCTTGGCATTCCCGTTAAAGCAGGCCTCATCAAGAAAATAAACCGCTCTTCTCCGGTTGTTCGGATCCTTCTTGTCCTGTGCCAGATACCACCTGGCCAGGTAATAGCAGGCAACGCCGGAACCGCCGTAAGCCCCTTCCTCGTACCAGTACTGTGCCAGAAACTCGTTGCGGGGGACACCCTTGCCGAACTCGTAAAAGGTACCCAGCTCGGCGGCACGCTCCCGGTTTCCCAGCTTGGCGCCCTCGTAAAAATGCTGAAAAGCCCGGCTGTAATCCGAATTTATTCCGATGCCGTTCTGAAACTTCCTCCCCATCTCATAGTGATGCTCGCCCTGCCTGCGAAGAACAAGAGCCTTTTCGGAAAGAGCCTTTTCGGCATCTTCCGAAGCAGCGTCATTCGCCCCCCGTCCTCTGCGAAAGTATGTCAGACACTCCTTCGAAAGAAACCAGAGAGACACCACCGCCGTGGCAAGTCCGGCCGCCTGCAACGCCTCGGCACTCTGAAACATGCCGGTGGTACCCACGGCCCCCAGAGTCATATAGGCGCCGATCTTTGTTTTAAGAGTAACAAGTCTGGAGGAAATGCCGTTAATTTTCAAGGGAAGCCTTATTCACGGAACAGGAGAACGTCAAGCGGCAGAACAGCCGGATCCGGGGATATCTCCCCGCATGAGTCCGGCTGTATCGTGCCGCCTGTACCGGGTATCTGTCTTCAGTCGGATTATACAAAAATACCCGACGTTTTTTAGCGTTTCAGGTCACAGAGCTGTGCAGACATCAGGTTTTCTTTTCCCATGTTCTCAGAAAACTTCCGCCTCATTTTCCGGTGAACCGTTCCGTTTTCGGGCGTATTTTCCGCCGCAATCCCCTGTTATAAAAATTTTTTATTGGTAGCTGTAAATATATTCAAATTGTCTATACCATCAATAATGACTACCATGACAGGGCTTTTCAGAAAAGACCGGAAGATGGTTCGAAAATGATTCGCCATATTTCGTGTCTTGAAATTTCACAAGGAGACAATCTCACTATGACACTGGCTAACAGCAACGCAAAAACCGGAATCATCGGCTATCCCCGTATCGGAGCCGCCCGGGAACTCAAATTTCTGTCCGAATCCTTCTTCAGAGAGGAAATCTCCGAAGAAGAGTTTTACCAGAAGGCCCATGCTCTCAGAAAGAGCAATCTGGAATTCCTGAAAAATTCCGGTCTGGACATCATCCCCTCCATGGATTTCTCCCTCTATGACGGCATTCTGGACCTCATTCAGGCACTGGGCTTTATTCCGGAGCGTTTCCAAAAGCTGGATCTTCATGGACTGGAGCTCTATTTTGCCATGGCCCGCGGCTATCAGAAGAACGGCCGGAATGCCGTGGCGCTTTCCATGAAAAAATGGTTCAATACCAACTATCATTATCTCGTGCCGGAATTTGACGATGCCGTATCCCCGAAAGTGAATGCCGGCTTCCTGATCTCCGCCCTCACGGAAGCCCGGGATGCGGGAATTCAGACACGTCCGGTACTGCCGGGACCGTTCACCTTCGTGAAGCTCACCAGACTCACCGGCTCAGGAAGCGTTTCCGATCTCGAAAATACTGTAACCAATCTTTACAGGGATCTCCTGCTCACCGTCTCCAATGAAACCGGCATTCAGGAATTCACTCTCCTGGAGCCTTATCTTGCAAAGGACCTGAACGAAGAAGATTGCGAAATGTTCCGGCGCATCCATAAGAACATTATTTCCGCAGTGCCTCTCCGGGTATATCTGGCAACCTGTTTCGGCGACATCAGAAACGTCATCGCGGACATTCCGGAACTGGGTTATGCCGGACTTTCCCTGGATCTCGTGGAGGGAAAGAAGAATCTCGACCTCCTCGACGGAGTGTCCTTCAAACCGGGCTTCGAGCTTGGCCTCGGCGTGGTGAGCGGCATTAATATCTGGCGCAACAACTACGAAAAATCTCTGGAGACCATTCGCCGGGTTCAGGAAAAGCATCCCGATGTGACCATCGTGATAACCGCTTCCTCTTCGCTCCTGCATGTGCCGGTAACCCTCCGCAATGAAAAAACACTGCCGGAGGAAAAACTGCGCTACCTGGCCTTTGCCGAAGAAAAGATCGGCGAACTCCGGGATCTCAGGAACATCATTAACGGCACCGCAGCTCCGGAAGTTCTCGAAAATAACCGGAATCTCTTCAAATCCCCCCGGACTGCCGCCGATACCGCAACCGAAAACCGTGTGAAAAATCTCCGGGAGACCGATTTTGCAAGACAGCCCGTCCGGAGCCGGCGTCTTAAAATTCAGGATCAGGCATTCGGACTTCCGCCTCTCCCCACCACCACCATCGGTTCCTTCCCGCAGACAGCCGAGATTCGCGCTCTCCGCAGGGACCTCCGTTCCGGAGCCATCTCCAAAGCCGACTATGATGCCGAAATCAGAAAGCATATCGCTGAATGCATCAAAGCTCAGGAAAAGGTCGGTCTTGATGTTCTCGTGCACGGCGAATTTGAAAGAAACGACATGGTGGAGTTTTTCGGAAGAAAACTTGACGGCTATATCTTCACCGACAACGGCTGGGTGCAGTCCTACGGCACCCGCTGCGTGAAGCCGCCGGTAATCTGGAGCACCATCAGAAGAACCTCTCCTCTTACCGTTGATATCATAAGCTACGCCCAGAGTCTTACCGAAAAGCCGGTTAAGGGCATGCTTACCGGACCGATTACCATTCTGAACTGGTCCTTCCCCGGCGAGGACATTCCGGCCCGGGAATCCGTCATGGAACTCGCTCTGGCCATCCGCGACGAGGTTCTGGACCTGGAAAAGGCCGGCATTCGCATTATTCAGATCGACGAGGCCGCTCTCCGTGAAAAGCTCCCGCTCCGCCGCGAGGACCAGGAGGAATATCTCTCCCTTGCAGTTCAGGCCTTCAGACTGACTGCCTCGGGAGTGAAGCCGGAAACCCAGATCCACACGCACATGTGCTACAGCGAATTCGGTGACATTCTGAAGAGCATTGATGACATGGATGCCGACGTCATCTCCTTTGAAGCCTCCCGTTCCAGTCTGACCCTGCTCCGGGAACTCCGGGATGCGGGCTTTGAAACCAGAACCGGTCCGGGGGTTTACGACATTCACTCGCCGAGAATCCCTTCCGTGGAGGAATTTACCGCCACCATAAGAAAGATTCTTAGCATTCTGCCCCGGGAACAGGTGTGGATAAATCCGGACTGCGGTCTTAAGACCCGCGGCAATGCCGAAGTCTGGCCGTGTCTGGAAAACATGCTGGCGGCCACCAAAAGGATCCGCGAGGAACAGGCCTGATTCAATTTAGAACAAATCCGGAAAAACCGGTTTAAAAAAACTGAGATCACGAGCCCCGGAAGCACCGCTTCCGGGGCTCTTTCATTGCTCCGATCCCGTAATCACCGGATACCGGACATGACCGGAATATTTCAGTTTCCGGATTTCCGCTCCGATACGGACGTCAGAATCTCCCGGATAATTTCGTCGGGAGAACCGGGAACAACCCCGCATCCGGAACGGAATCTGGCCTTCATGCCTGCGGAAGGCGCCTTAACCGCAATAAGGAGAGATTCCCGGGGAATACCCGTATCCTGAAGCGCCTTAATCCTTTCCCTGAATTCCTCCTCGGATTCATCAGGAGAAGCGGCCACGACAAATTTCCAGGAATCCCCGGTTTCCACCGCAAGATCCGCCTCGGCCAGGGTTCCGGACACGCCGCGAAATGCCGGCCGGCGGATAATTACAGGCTTTTCCCGTCCAGGAATCTTCCCGCCCGACTTCTTCTCAAGCATCCATGCCAGATATGCGGGCCAAAGATAGATGCTGACAAAATCGGCGTAAAAAGAGCTTTTCACATCCTTAAGCACCAGCGCCCTTTTCTTTTTGTCATGCTCATATCCGGAAACAAAGCCCAGATCCTTAAGCCAGAGCACAAACTGAAAATTCAGGGAATGCCGATCCGGAATTTCACCTGACGGAATCTCCAGATCCCCGCCGTTAAGAGTCGTGCGAAGCTCGCAGTCGAAGTGATCCAGGCGGGCACGGTTCTGCCAGAGGAAGCCGGCAAATTCGTTGATGCTCCCGTTAACTCCGGCCGGTATGGTATTCCGATCCTCTGCGGAAATTCCCATCCGGGAAAGGAATTCCACCAGTCTCAGAAAAGCGGGATCCCGGGCATAAAACGCCGGGGGTGTTTCCCTGCGCTCCGGTTCCTGACTGCACTTCCGGAGGTGCGCCTTCGGATTTCCCGCCATATCTCCGGAGGCGATATCGGAAAGCACGGCATCCCGGAGCGTCTTTTTAAAGGAAGGAATGTCCGAAATCCGGATCCCGGATTCCCGGGACAGCGGCAGAATCTGCCCGGGCTCAATGTCCGCTGCCAGCAGGAAGGCATTCCGGCCCAGTACCGGATAACGATCCGCCAGCTCCCGGTAACGTCGGAGATCCTCCTCCCAGCCTTCCCGGGCGCCGGTCTTGCACTCAATCCAGAAAGGAAGACCGTTCAGAAGAAAGAAGAGGTCCATTTCAAAATCCTCTTCGTCACCGGACCTTACCGAAAGGTTGGCGGCCAGGGTAAGCCGGATCTCCGGGGATTCCTCAAAAAGATCCCCGATGGTTTCCTCTGCTAGCTTCCGGGCCAGAATTTCCAGCCAGCCTCCGGTCAGAAAGTAGCGTCCCGCAGGCTCCTCGGTAAGCCGTGACGAGAGATCCAGCACGGAATCCCGCCCCGAAACCGCAAGGTCGCCCCCGGAGCTTTCGGCGAAGCCCAGCTCGCCAAGTTCCCGGCCAAGGCGGATAAGGATATCCCGGGAATCAGGATCCGTTCTCACACGAAACCTGAAATCATACTTGTCGGCGCTGTACGTTCTCCGAATCTCCCGGAGAACCGGGGCCAGAATTCCGTAATTCTCACCGATAAATGCCGAAAGAGCCCTGAGTCTGTCCGGAGCAACGGTCGAGGCGGTTCTTCTGAGTCCGGCGGACACTATATAAAGGTCATGATCGTTAAGAAAGGTCCGCACCGGCTCAAGCTCGGGAGGGAGCACCACCGAAGCCAGCTCCTCCCTGACTCCGGGCACCATGAAAAACGGAAACTGGGCTCCCGGCTTCAGGGAGGAGCGGCGGGACATACTCCGGGAATTCCCCTGAACCGCGGAAACCAGAACCGCAAGATTTCTGTTTATGCCCTGAAGCTCGGTCCTGATGTCCGCCAGGAGACTCACGACGGACGGGCCGGAGAAACTTCCGCCCTGCCCCCTGGCATCTTCCTGAGATTCGCCGGAAGCGGCACAGTCTCCGGACGAAGACCGATCGTTTTCATCATCAGCCGACCTGGTAATGGTATCCAGAAGCCGGTTAAGCAAGTCGCTGTTGGGAACCGTCATCAGTTAAGACTCCTCGAAAAACAGAAAGCCGGGCGCAGCCATTAAAACTCCCTCCGGAAAACAGCTCCGGATATCCGCTGCAGGTCTCTGTTACACCCTTAACGGTTTTTCTGAAAAAATTTTGCCCGAACATTTTACTAAACTTTTGAATTAATCACATTTTCAAGGTAAAATGCGCGACAAATTTGCCGGGGTTCCCGGCATTTCAGACGATGAGCTTATTTCTTAAGGAACATGTATGAAGAAAACTAAGATGGTATGTACTATCGGACCCAAGTCCGAGCCTCGTGAAGTCCTTCAGGATCTTCTTGATTCTGGCATGAACGTTATGCGTCTCAACTTCTCTCACGGCGATCATGAGGAACAGGGCGCGCGCATTAAGACTATTAATGCGATTATGCAGGATACCGGCAAAATCTACGCCATCATTCTTGATACCAAAGGTCCTGAAATCCGCACCGGCGAAGTTCCCAACGACGGTGAGGTTGAACTGGTAAAGGGACAGAAGTTTACCGTTCACACCGACATGTCCAAGCCTACCACCAACGAGAGCTGCGCCGTTTCCTATCCGGGCCTCGTTCACGATATTGAAGTGGGCAAGACCATTCTTATCGATGACGGTCTTATCGGCCTCAAGGTTCTTTCCAAGAACGCCGACGAAACTGCCGCAGAGTGCGAAGTCCTGAACACCACCAAGCTCGGCAACAAGAAGGGTGTTAACCTTCCCGGCGTAATCACCAACCTCCCCGCTCTTTCCGCAAAGGATCAGGGCGACCTGGAGTTCGGCGCTCAGGTTGGCGTTGACTTCATCGCTGTTTCCTTCGTTCGCAAGAAGAAGGACGTTGAAGACGTTCGTACCTTCCTCGACACCCACGGCGGCCAGGACATCAAGATCATCTCCAAGATCGAAAACCAGGAAGGTCTTGATAACTTTGAAGACATTCTTGCTGCTTCCGACGGCATCATGGTTGCCCGCGGCGACATGGGTGTTGAAATTCCGCCTCAGGAAGTTATTTTTGCTCAGAAGCGCATCATCCGTCGCTGCAACGAAGTTGGCAAGATCGTGGTTACCGCTACCCAGATGCTTGACTCCATGCAGAAGAATCCGCGTCCGACCCGTGCCGAGGCCGGCGACGTTGCCAACGCAATTCTCGACGGTACCGATGCCGTAATGCTCTCCGGCGAGTCCGCCAAGGGCAAGTATCCTCGCGAGGCTGTTCGCACCATGGCTTCCATCTGCGAGCGCACCGATCCGGTTGTTACTCCGCGCTACCTCGATGATCACAACACCAACGAGATCACCGAAGCTGTATGCCAGGGCGCCGTTGAAATGGCCTGCAACCTGAAGTCCCCGCTCATCGTGGTTTCCACCGTTCAGGGCCGTACCGCACGCTCCATCCGCAAGTACTTCCCGACCAGCAACATTCTGGCCGTTACCCCCAACATGAAGACTGCCCGTCAGCTCTGCATCGTTCGCGGCGTAACTCCTGTGGTTCACGAGAAGGTACACTCTCTTGACGAGTTCATTTCCGTTGCCCGTGAAGAGGCTGTAAAGAGCGGACTTGCTGCCAAGGGCGATGCCATTGTGGTAGTATGCGGCGCTCAGGTAGCTTCCGGCACCACCAACACTTCCTCCGTACAGGTTCTGTAATACCGGAAGGGTTCCGGCAACGTACAATAACAACACATTTTGCCGGAACTGTGGATAAGTGCAGACAACATTGATGGGAAAAGGGCTGTAAAGCCCTTTTTTAATGTCTGTTATTCATGCTCGCCGATCATATGTTTTTCCGGGCT
>CACYPY010000010.1 GCA_902776415.1 uncultured Ruminobacter sp. | reverse complement strand
AATAAAGACCCTTTACGACAGAGCGGTAAAGCAGCTTAATTTCTATGTTACCGACGATAAACTGAAAGAGATCCCCGATCTTCACAAATACGTGATTATTTTTGCTTACGGGAAATTCATTCTGAAGGAGGTCTGAAAGCACTTATCGGCCGGAAAAAGCACACCCGCATCATAATCATCTCCGCCGGCAATTATTGACTATAACCCAGTCATTTCGCCTCCGGGAAAACACCCCCCGACGATTCTTTTCCAGATCGCGGTGACATGCTCCCGTTCCGGTACCAGTTCCGAATCCGGAACAATCTTCGACTTGCCAAGAAGTGCCTGCCGGTTATAACGGTTTCTGATTGCCAGATAGGCCTCCCTGAGGTAATTGCCGTCTTCAGGACTTAACAGCTTAAGCCGAACACATTCCTCAAAAATTCTGATATTGTCGGTCCACAGCACCATATCGGAATTTCCGTGAGCATTGGCCAGCACCAGATACTGAGCGGTAAACTCCACATCAATCATGCCTCCCGGACTGTGTTTGAGATCGAAAAAACCCGGCCGGGCCCGGTTCAGGTTCTGGGACATTCTGACACGCATGTCCGCCACCTCCTTTCTGAGCACCTCAGGATCCCTGGGCTTCCTTAAAAACCGGTCCCGGATTCTGTTGAACTCCCCGATCATTCTTTCAGGTCCCACTACGGCCCGGGCCCGCACCAGTGCCTGAATCTCCCAGGTCCAGGCCCGCTTTTCCAGATAGTTTTCATAACCGTTAAGAGTGCACACCAGAGGGCCGGATTCCCCCTCGGGGCGCAGTCTGGCATCCACATCGTAAAGAATGCCCGAGGAAAGCCGGGTGCTGAAAAGATGCATAATACGCTGAGCCAGTCTGCCATAGAACATTCTGTCGGAAACCACCTGTCTCCCGTAGGTTTCGCCGTCCAGCGAGCTGTCGGACATGAATACCAGATCCAGATCACTCCCGTAGCCCAGCTCGATACCTCCCATTTTGCCGTAGGCAATGACTGCAAAGCCGCGATCCCCACGAACTCTGGCATTGCCGGGTTCTCCGTATTTGTCGGTTACCTGCTTCCAGGCCAGATTCACCACCTCATTCAGGATGGACTGAGCCAGGAATGTCAGGTAATCGCTGACCTTCATAAGGGGAAGCGCTCCGGCCAGATCCGCTGCACAGATCCTAAGGTGCTGAATAAGCTTGAACTGTCTGAGAGCCTCCATCTGCTGCTCCAGATCGTCATTCTCGATCCGGAGCATAAACTCCCTGAGCTCCTTGCCATAATCCAGGGGATTCACCGGACGGTAGAGATTCTCCGGCATCAGAAGCTCGTCCAGAAGAATGGGGTGCTCGGTTATCTGTTCGGAAATAAGCTCACTTTCATGACAGAACCTGAGGACCTGTTCGGCCACTCCGTTGTTTTCCAGAAGAAGCTGCATATAGGTGGTTCGCTGGCAGATGCACCAGATAAGCCGGGAAATTCTTTTAAAGGTTGGCAGGGCATCCTCGTCAAACAGAGCCAGCTGTCCCAGAAAATACGGCATGAGCCGATTCAGAATTTCCCTGCCGTTAGGACCGATAATCCGGTTCTGGAGCTCCTTTTTAAGGTGAATGATTTCACCGGCCAGTCCCTTGATATCGGACACATCACGAAAATTCTTCTCAAGAAGATCTTCAATTTCTTCGGAAGTCAGACTTACCAGCCAGAGATCCATAAACACCGGATCCTCTTCGTCCTTTTCTTCTGCAGGATCGGAAAATATTGCCGAAAACTCCCGGTGTACCTCCCTCATGACCTCCGCCAGCCTGTCGGAAAAAGCTTCAAAGGTATCAAAGCCCATGGCCAGGTGAAGCCGGGACTGGTCCAGACTGTTCCGGGGGATGGTCTGCGTCTGTTCATCCCGAATTTCCTGAAGCAGGTTTTCAGTCCTGCGGAGAAAAACATAGCCCTGACTCAGCACCTTACAGGAATTCTCATCAATACAGCCACAGTCCCGGAGGGAAACCAGCACTTTGAGCAGCGTTCTTTCCTGCAGATCCCTGATGCGCCCGCCCCGCATCAGCTGAAAAACCTGAGCCACAAACTCCACCTCCCGGATGCCGCCTTCGCCCAGCTTGAAGTTCCCGAAAAGATGCCGCCGGCGCACCTCGGCCTCGATAAGGGATTTCATCTTCCGAAGCGCCTCGATTGCTCCGAAGTCCAGATATCTCCGGTAGACAAAGGGGCGAAGCATGTCCATAAGCTCTTCGCCTGCAGGAGTCTCATCTCCCAGCACCCGGCCCTTGACCATGGCATAGCGTTCCCAGGATCTGCCATGTCTGAGATAATAGTCTTCCAGGGCTGCAAAGGAGCTTACCAGGGGGCCGCTGTCCCCGAACGGCCTGAGACGCATGTCAACCCGGTAGACAAAGCCGTCCCCGGTCTTCTGCTCCAGAACCTGAATAAGCTGCTGTCCCAGACGGGTGAAAAACACCTGGTTGTCCACCGGCTTCCTGCCCCCCATGGTTTCGCCTCTTTCCGGGTAGCAGAAAATCAGATCAATGTCCGAAGAAAAGTTGAGCTCGTACCCGCCCAGCTTGCCCATGCCGATAACCAGCATTTTCTGGGGAGCTCCGGATGCGGCAGAAACGGGGATGCCGCTGATTCCGGAATTAAGCCTGTAGAGGTAATCCAAAACTTCCACCACCACCGCTTCGGCCAGAAGAGACGAATGCATAAGGCTTTCGTTAAGGGCTGCCTTGCCCAGAATCTCCCTTATGGCAATAACCGCCATTTTGTCGTTTCTGAATTCACGCACCGTCTTTTTAAGGAGGTCCAGATTCTGAATATCCCGGATCAGCACCCGGATCTCGGATCGGTAGGATTCATAGCGGTGCGACCATTCGTATTCCCCGGATTCCAGCATTCTGACAAAACGGCTGCGCCATTTAATGGCATACCAGGACACGTAATCGGAATAAGCAAAGACCTCCCGGATAAGCTCCCGATGTTTTTCAAGAACTTCAAGCTCCGGATCCTGAACCCCTTCAAAAAGTCTTTTCAGATTTTTTTCCGCCTGAGCGGCCATCTCGTCTGTAATCACCATGAAACTGTCCTCGTTTGAAACGGGCATTTATTTCATCTGATGCTGTTCAGATTGCCGTTCTCCAGATCCAGCCTGAGCCGGGCCAGCACCAGATCGGGAGCCGTCAGCAAAAGCTTCAGAGCCGTCTGCCTTTCGGCCAGCTGAAGATCCGGAAGCCTTCCGTCATAATAGGCACTGCCAAGGATCCTGAGATTGTTCAGAAGTGGCGATTTGGCGGGATTTTCGGAAAGAGCCCTGAAAAACTTCTCCAAATCCTTAAAGGCCTGAGCGGCTCTGACACTGTCACTCTCCAGGAAGCAGCGTCTTTCCAGTCCCGAAAGCGCCTGACAGATTCCCCGATCCGAAGAAAGATCTTCCGGAACAGGAGATCCGGGGGCTGCCAGTCCTGCATAGATTGCCGCCCGTTCCATTTTTGAAACGGCTCCTGTCCGCAGCTTCAGGGGCATTTCCCGGGCCTTTTCGGCCTCAAGAAGGATTGCAGACACGTAAAGAAGAGCTCCCGGACCACCTTCCTTAAGCTCCAGTTCCAGCTCCCGGCCAGGAATGTCCCCGTTTTTGCCCTGATAAACAACTTCGTCAAAGCTGACCTCGATAACAAAGTCCTCATGAAGCGGAGTGGTTCCGGAAATATTAAAGAGAGTGCGCACACACCTCTGACTCATAATCCGGATCAGTTCTTCCTGAACCTCGGCACAGGGTAGCCCCCTGAAAATCTCCTCCGGAAAAAGGCTGATATCCGGACGTTCCGGCTGTCCGGGGAGAGAAACTGTATATTCCGGATGAACATGCACCCCGCCGGCCTTGCCGTCAAAGCTTCCGGCCCGGGTCTTTACGGTGGCCTCCCACCTGTCATCGGAACAGCGAACCCTGAGGGCAATCCCGGCCTCACGCAGTCTGAAATCAGATGTATCGTAATAATAATTGTCAAGACGGAGCTGTGCCGCTCTTCCCCTGAGAAGCCCCGCATGCTCTGCCCAGTCAATAACGTCTCCGGGATTTCCGGATTCCACCATAAACTTTACTTCTGTTTCCCGTGCCATGGCACGCACCTCCCAGGACATTAAAAACGTCGGAATTTGATGATAGTTTTCAGGTGTTCCGGGGCCGGCCTCCGTCCAGAATCGGGTTCGTCAGAAATCCCCGCTGCGACACATATCAGCCGTCATTACTGTTCCGAAAATGCAAAATTCTGACTGCAAACAGAAGTTTTCAGTCCATGTTATGGCATCTGTCTGTTTTTGATCGTTTTGCCGGGAAATGCCAGGATATCCTCGCTTCAGACATATCCGCAAAGGAACCGTACATAAAAGGGATTCAGGATACCTGCCATGACTTCTCTCAGAAGTCCCAATTCAATAAACACCATCAGTCATGATTCTATCACAGCGCAAAATTTTATCCCGAGGTACTTTAAGAAAGTGAGAGCGCACCGAAAATCAGAGACCGACACCGGAAGAATGGCAATGCTTTACCGAACAAAAGGAGCCTGCGAAGACAGAAAATGATTGGAAAACCGGTCTGTTTTCCGTTCCAAAACGGGAATGACGTCTGTAATGCGAACACCTCAGGGACTTCAACTCCCCGGGGCATAAAAAAGGACTATCATGACGGGAGAGCCCCGGAACTTCAGACGGCAGTTCTTTCATTTGGGACCATCAGGATCATTCCGCTAAATCGTCCCGAAACAATTCCAGCTTCCCCCCCTGATGACAACCACTACCTTATGCAGCACGATATCCCGGAAAAGCTTTCTGGCTATCGGATCCTGCACATACCGGTCGAGCCGCTCCCGGGCGGCAAGAAAAGCTCACTCCCTTTTGTTTTCTGCAGCATCAGCTTCCAGATATTTCAATTCTATCAGGTAACTGTGCCCCAATTCGATGATTTTGCGGACTTCATCTTCTGAAAACCCCATCATGCTGTTGTACTTCGTTTCAGGACATTCCCTCTGAATGCGGGCTTCCGCCGAAGGAACCATTGCATTTCTTTCCGGAAGTAGCCAAAGTTTCCGGAGAACATTGCAAAATCGGGAAAGCCTGAAACCGGAATAAACGCCTGCAGGCTTCCGGTGCCATTTCTGCGCATATTTCTGAGTCTGCCGCAAAAATCACTGTCTAAGAAAATTCATAAAAAACCCCGCAAACCGGCAAATATAAGCCTCCGGACGGACCGGGATAATTTTATTGTTCAGTTACGGCAGGAAATGTAAAATATCACCGGTTTTCTGTATAAGGAGGTGCCCATGCCGGTAAACTTTTTAAGCCTGTTTGCCAAATCCCCGCTTAAACCGATGTATCACCATATCCAGAAGGTTCATGAATGCTGCAAGGATCTTCCGGAATTTTTTGAATGCGTTTTTTCTGACGACTGGGAGAAAGCCCTGGCCTGTCAGCAGAAAATCAGCGCCAAGGAAAAGGAAGCGGATCTCCTGAAACGCGAAATCCGTCTTAATCTCCCCAATTCTCTGTTCATGCCTCTGGCCCGAACCGATCTTCTGGACCTGGTTAACCAGCAGGACAAAATAGCCAACCGGGCAAAGGATATCGCCGGAATCATGGTAGGCAGACAGCTGCATATTCCCGCAGAGGTCAAGGAGCTCTTCATGAAGTACATCAACCGCTGCCTTGACGCCACCGAACTGGCCGTAAAGGTAATTCACCAGCTGGACGATCTCCTAGAAACCGGTTTTCGCGGCCGGGAAATCAGAGTAGTGGAAAGCATGGTGCGGGATCTTGACATGATCGAGGACGATACCGACCAGATTCAGATCAATCTGAGACACGAGCTGTACCTGAGAGAGAGCGAAATTAATCCTGTGGATGCGATTTTCCTCTACAAGGTACTGGAAAAAATCGGCGACCTTGCGGATCAGGCCGAACGAGTGGGCTCCAGACTGGAAGCCATGGTTTCAAAAGCATAACAGGTGCCGCCCATGGAATTTATGTTAGCTCACAGCGGAATGTTCATCGGATTTGCCGCTGTGGTTGCCTTCCTTATGGCCTGGGGAATCGGAGCCAACGATATTTCCAATGCCATGGGAACCTCGGTAGGCACCAAAACGCTTACCGTAAAGCAGGCAATTGTAATCGCCATTATTTTTGAATTTCTCGGAGCCTATCTGGCAGGCGGAGAGGTGGTATCAACTATCAAGGACGGCATTCTTTCTCCCGAGTGCGCCATTCCCGCTCAGGATCTGGTGCTGGGAATGATTAGCGCCATGCTTTCGGCAGGACTCTGGCTGATTGTCGCCACGCTTTTTTCTTGGCCGGTATCAACCACCCACTCCATTATCGGTGCTCTGGTGGGCTTCGGCGTGGTGGCTTCCGGAATCGAAGCCGTGCAGTGGGGAGCCTTCGGAGGAATTGTCGGATCCTGGGTTATCACCCCGGCCATTGCCGGAGTATTCGCATTCTTCCTCTTCGTACATATCCAGCGGTTTATCTTCTGCAAGTTTCATCCCCTGAAGCATGCCAAAAGAATTGCTCCGTACTATGTTTTTCTCACCGTTCTCATTATTTCGGTGGTAACTCTGGACAAGGGGCTCAAACACGTAAACATCGAGCTTACTGCCAATGAAAGCTGGCTTCTCGGACTGGGAATTTCCATATTCGCCGGGATTATTGCCAAGATTCTTTTCGGTTTCCTGCATTTCGATCAGACGCTGGAGGCCAAAAAGCACTATGCCAATGTCGAAAAGCTGTTCTCGGTGCTGATGCTGATGACCGCCTGTGCAATGGCCTTTGCCCACGGCTCCAATGATGTGGCCAACGCCATCGGCCCCCTGGCTTCGGTAGCAGCAATTCTTACCTCCAACGGAGAAATGCCGGCAGGCGAGCTGTCCTTTCCTTCCTGGGTACTGCTCCTGGGAGCCCTGGGAATGGTGGTGGGCCTCGCCACCTTCGGCTACAAGGTTATGAACACCGTGGGTTCCGGAATTACCGCACTCACCCCAAGCCGCGGCTTTGCGGCCCAGCTGGCTACGGCTGGTACTGTGGTTCTGGCTTCGGGAACCGGACTTCCCATCTCCACCACCCAGACCCTGGTGGGAGCCATCATGGGAGTGGGACTGGCCCGAGGCATCGCCGCGATAAACCTCAATATCGTGCGGAACATCGTGGTGTCCTGGGTGGTAACCGTTCCGGCCGGAGCGTTCTTCGCCATCATTGTCTACTTCATCATGAAAACCGCGCTTATTGCCATCGCCTGATAAGGCAATGACACGGCCCGGGCATGATCGTCTCAAACAAACGGTCATGCCTTTTTTGATCCCGGCAGGCATGCTTTCCTGTTATTCGTGATTTCCGGTTTTCATGATCCTCAAAGGACAGTACTATCAGGAAAGATAAGGAGTCACCATTAATAGCCTTTTGTCATTATTTTTAGTAGAATAATCACACTTTTTGATAAACAGATGGGAAACAGGCGAACATGATAAAAGTAAAAACAGCCCTGCTACTGGGTCTTACAGCAGGAACCTTGATGGCAGAAGCTGCTCTGGCCGAACCGGCACCGGAAGCCATAGAAATTCCGACCAGAGATGCCGTAATGGCCAAGCTCCTGCTCCTGCAAAGAATACCGAAACTGACAGCGGCGACAGCCAGCAGGCCGAAAATCCGCGTCCCGTCAGCAGATCCGGAGCGAAATACGTGTATGTTACGGAAAACGAAGGCATCTGGACTACCCGCGGGCCCGGCAAGGAATACAAGCTTACCGGAACTGTTCGCCCCGGAGATCGGCTGGAGTTTATTTCCGAAAGAAAGGAATACTATCAGGTAATCAAGCCCAACGGTCAGGAAGCCTGGATCCCCAAGAAGTACATTCAGGCCGAAAAGAGCTACCGTTATCAGGTGGAAGAACTAACCCGGGAAAACGCCGAACTCAAATACAAGCTTGACAACATTGACAGCGAAAACGCCAGAGAACTTCGCGAAAAGAAGAAGGAACTGGATCAGCTCAAGGTGGCTCACGCCGCTCTGGAAAAGGAACAGCAGTCCCAGGTTGAAGAGCTTAAGGAAGCCCGGGCTCTCAAGGCCGATCTTGATGCTCAGCTTAAAACCAGGGAGCAGGAAATGCAGATCCGGTGGTGGAAGAACGGGGCTCTCATTGCCGGCGCCGGTGCCATTATCGGTGTTATTCTGGTATACCTGCCCCGTCCGAGAAGAAAGCGTGACGATTATTATTAACAGAGGCACTGATGGCACTCCTTGCAAGGCAGTGCCCTCATCACCATCGCAGCCGATGCCGGGTTCCAGCCGGCTCGGCTTTTTATTTGGATGTTCGTAACTCCTGACTTTTTTCCTGCCTCGCAACTTTTACATGCCATCATAAACCGGGCAGTCTCTTTGGCACATCAGCGGAATCCGAACCTGACTGACCGGCGAGCTCCCTCTCCGGAAAAGGCACAATTAAGACACACCGTTTTTCCGGAAAAATCATTCCTGTGTGCCCTCAAAACCTTGAAATTCGGGATCTCTCTCGGTGTTATCTCCATAAAATTTAGTAACGTTTTAGCAGCATCTCTCTCCGGATCATCTCTGAAAAGCCTTAAAACAACGTCCGGCCTCTCAGCCGTCAACCCCGATTTTAAGCCATTTAAAGGATTCACGGGTACTTCGTGATCCGCTCCTCCCGCCGGCCGTAAATATAATGTTTAATCCCCAAGGGGAAAAGGAATTATTATGAAGGCAAAATGGCTTCCTTTAGCTGCCGGTATTGCTCTCGCAGCCGGTTCTGTTACTGCTTCCGCAGTTGATTTCCATGGTTATTTCCGTTCCGGTATCCAGGCCAGCGCCCGCGGCGGTGATGTATTCTGTGGCGGCGACGGTACCGCAGGTCACAAGGTTGGCCGTCTTGGTGACGAGTGCGATACCTATTCCGAAATTGCTCTTGGTCAGGAGCTTTACAACAAGGCCGGGAGACAGTTTAATATTTACACCCGTATGGCTTACGGTACTGTTCAGTCCGATGACGGTCATGACACCCAGTGGAACGACTGGCAGGCTGCCGGCGGTTCAGGAAACGGCAATGCCGGTCCCTGGGACGGCGGCCGTATTGCCATCCGCGAATTTTGGGGTAACTACGTAACTGACGGTTACACTCTCTGGGCAGGCAAGAGATTTTATCAGCGCAAGGATATCCATATTTGGGATATTTATACTTTGACTACTGCCGGCTACGGTGTTGGTATTGAAAATGTTGATATCGGTGTAGGTAATCTGAACTTTGCTGTAATGAAGAATTCTACTGCAGACAGTGGTTCTGATATCTACGGTGATACCACGTACAGAAACAACTACAACCTTGATCTCCGTTGGAACGGCATTGGTCTCGGTTCATTTGGCTCCCTTGATGTTGGCGTGATTTACGGCATTCCCTCAGTTTCCAAATATCAGGAAAAGCATGCGACCGCTACATTTACTGAGGACTCTGGTG
The DNA here is from genome assembly GCA_902776415.1 of uncultured Ruminobacter sp. Lineage (GTDB taxonomy): Bacteria > Pseudomonadota > Gammaproteobacteria > Enterobacterales > Succinivibrionaceae > Succinimonas. The sequence continues at coordinate 41,788 of CACYPY010000010.1, read as the reverse complement.
TTCTGTTAACCTTAGATCACGCTCTTTCCGTCGATTCACTGATGAACCACTTCATTGTTCAGTGGGGTACTAACGGTTTCTCAGATATTGGTGCATTCGGCAGTAATGGTGCCGGTGGCGGTTATACTTCCGGCAAGCACCTCAATGGTGTAAGACTGGTAGACTGGGGTACCTATGATATTTCTGACTTCACCATTGGTTACGGGTTGTTCTGGGGGTATATAAGCCACGGCAGCAATTCCAGCGGTTCCTGGAGCAGACCTAACGATGGCTGGGAATACAGCATCACTGTAAGACCTTCCTACAAGTGGACCGAATACACCCGCACTACCCTTGAAGGCGGCTATTCACAGAAGAAGAGTGATCACGGTCAGTGGGGCTTCTTCCCGAAGAATCCTAACCACGACCCTGATATCTACAAGATTACCCTCGCTCAGGAAGTAACTCCGGGCAAAGGCTTCTGGCAGCGTCCGGCTATCCGCTTCTATGCTTCTTATCAGGGCGGCGATCAGTTCGAAAGGAAGGTTGGTCTCCGGAAGCTTGGAAACCATAACTTCCAGTGGAGCTTCGGTTCTCAGATTGAAGCCTGGTGGTAATAGAGTATTTCGGTTTTTAGCCTGATGTTCTGAGAAGATTTGATAATCAGTATCCTCAGAATACAGGAATAGAAAACACTCTGGGTTTTAGCCCTTCCGCGGATTTTGAAAAAATGAAGCGGAAGGGCTTTTTTGATCCGGAGCTTTCAGTTACAGAAATGGAGGAGCGGGAGGGAATCTTAAAAACCGTCTCTGTATTCTCTTGTAATCCATCAGAATAACAGCACCATGAGGCGGATATCGTGCAATCCCGGTAAAGTAAACTGCACCTTCGTGATATCAGAAGCTGCTTCCACCACTTCGCAATCCACCCGGGATACCTTTTCTTACAAGCCGTCAGAGACTAATGTGTCGACGCTCAGTAAGTTTGTCCATTTTTTGCGCTCGTTAGAACTGTCCATAAGATTTGAGAATCAGGTATTGCCACAAATCTTCATCATTACTTCCAAATTGCCGCTTTACCTGCGTTAAGGAGCGATAAGTAATGATTAAGAAGAGGGACAAATTCATTGAGCGGAATTTGGACAGACTATCTGAGCCTCTACATAATGCTTTTCTTGCACCGATGGATTAATCTCAGCAGAAATGATGCAGCACGAAAGGACAGTCTTCGATTCCTGAAGATCATGAAGGCTTTCCATGTCTCTGGAAATATTCGATTTCCGGAAGCTACGGATATGACGCAACATCGTCTGCATGCTCCGGCTGAACAGGAACTGCATTGAAACGGCACTGAATTTCGGATTTAGTGGACTGGCTATTTGAGAACAAAAAAACCGCGGCAAGGTGCCACGGCTTCACAATTTCAGGAAACATCAGAAGCGGGAAACGTCAGAACAAAATGTCTCCGCTCTGTCAGAGACTACTTCTTCATGGACTGCACGGCATCAATGAATGTCTGCTGCGCCGAAGCGGAACCTGCTCTCTGAGCTTCTCCGACCAGAGACATGGCTCTGGAAAGATCCCCGTTTCTTACACTGTCCCGGATAAGCTTGTTGTACAGATCCTCGGTTTCCTTAAGCATGGATCCCGCGGGAGCATTGCCGCTCAGAGAAGGATTCTGGAGGCTGGGCACGCCGTTGGATAAATTGGCCACTTCGTTGCCCTTGCTGTCCAGTGAAACCACCGCTGTGGATCCGATGGACTGAGAAGATGTGGAAACAGCCTTGCCGTTGGCAAGAATAACATTCTCCTCACGGTTGCTCTTCCCCTCTCCTCCGAACAGAGGCTGGTCAAAATAGCTGATAATGTCGTTGGTAACGTCGTCCTCCTTCTGGCGGAACCGGAAGGTAACTTCAACCTCGCCGATAGCGGAATGCTTTATCTGAATATTGGGGAGCGCAGTCTTCTGAAGCTGCATCGCTTCCTGACGGCGGTTTTCCGGATTCATAATGGAGGTGGTATCGGCCCTGGCTTCATCAGTGGTGTAAATCACCATGTAGGCAAATTCATGTCCGGGAGCGGCGCCGGCATTGTTAATGGCCAGTTTGGCGGAGAGAGAACCATCCCCGATGTAGCTTGCTCTGTAACGGAATGCCGAAGGTCTCAGGGTGCTTACCAGCTTGCGATCCTTATTGTAAAAATCCACCCGGGGCTGGAAAACGGTATTGATAATCGTAGCACTCATTTCCACCTGCAGATAGGCTACATTGAGGGGCAGCTGGAACACCTTGAAGAAGCTCTTGCCGGTAGGGAAATTAAAGGCTCTGGCATTATTGGCATCAATAAAATATTTTTCCTCCAGCGCCGAAGTTACACTGACCATCTCCTTGTCAAGGAAATTGCCATCGGCACAACAGGCTTCAGCTTCCTGAAGCTGCTTCTCGCCCTCATCGAAAGAAAGAAAGGACGGACTGGGTTTGGTAAATACATCAGTAACAGTAGAACATGCCGTCAAAGTTAAAAATGAAGTTAAAAGAAGTAACTTTCGCATAAAGCCTCCGTGCTAATGTTTCCTATTTTATCCTATAGGACACCGATTTTTCGAAAAAGTTTGACGAAAGAGTCAGTTTTCAGCAGAAACCGAAGTGCAGAAGCTCCTTCACTGAAGGCTTTCCGAGATCATCATTCCCGCCTGACGAATGAAATCTCCGGATCAGCAACAACGAATGTCCCGGTTAAAAACAAAAAGGGCAGCCTTTACGCTGCCCCCTCATTGTCAGAATTTAACCTGGAAGTTAAACTTCTCTATTACCACCAAGCTTCAACCTGAGAACCGATGGTGTACTGGAAGTTATGACGATCCTTGTTCAGGTTCTTGTAGCCAGGATTCCAGCTGTCGCCGAACTGATCACCGCCGATGTAGGAAACATAGAAGCGGATAGCAGGACGAGACCAGAAGCCCTTGCCCGGGGTGAACTGCTGAGCCAGGGTAACCTTATGAACCTCAGGATCCTTGCCGGCATGGATAGCAGGATTAACAACCCAGCCAGTGGTCTTCATCTGAGAGTAGCCAACTTCGAGAGTGGTACGGGTGTATTCAGTCCACTTGTACTCAGGACGGAGAACAATGCTGTATTCCCAGCCAGAGCGGTTGTAGGTCCAGGTAGCAGATCTGTCATGCTTCTTCATGCTGTTCACATGACCCCACAGGAGGGAATAGCCTAAACCGAAGTTACCCATATCAAGAGTACCCCAGTCGATGAGACGTACGCCCTGTACACCGAAGTCAGGAGTGTAGTTGTCGCCAGCGTGGTTCTTGTAAGCACCTACGTAGCCGAAACCGTTGGTACCATACTGAATGATGAACTTGTTCATCAGGCTCAGGGAATCAGTATTTACAGAAGAACCATGGTCAAGGGTGATGAGCACGCCGGAATCAGCCTGATTGCCGCGACGGTTATCCTTGTAGGCATCTCTCTGATAATCAGAGATGAACGGGAATGCATAGATCACAGATGCATCGAGGGTGCCGAAACCAACAGGAATGCCATTCCAACGAGCGTCGAGCTTGTATACGTTTCTCCAGCCATCATCATTGCCGGTACCATTGTCGTTATCCCACTTGATAACAGCAAAGGAGGTGGTACCCAGACCTACATCGATGTTTTCAATACCGGTACCATAGCCGGAGTTGTTCAGGTAATAGAAATCCATGATGTGGATATCTTTACGCTGATAGTATCTCTTACCAGCCCAAATGGTATAGCCTTCAGCAGGAGTGTAGCCAGACCAAAGTTCACGGATGGACTGTCTCTGGCCATCCCAAGGACCAGCACCGCCCATGCCCTGCCAGCCATTGCCCTGACGGTCAAGAGTGCCCTCAGTGGTGCCGTAAGCAACAAGAGTGTGAACATCAAACTTGGTGTTAGCCTTGTTGTAAACATCCTGAGAAAGAGCGATTTCAGCGTAGGTGTCGCACTCGTCGCCAAGACGGCCTACCTTGTGGCCATCAGCACCGGTGCCGAGGCAGTAAGCATTGCCGCCGGTGAAAGCGAGGTTGGTGCCAGCACGGAAGTAACCGTGAAAATCAACTGCAGAAGCAGTAACAGAACCTGCAGCAAGAGCAATGCCAGCTGCTAAAGGAAGCCATTTTGCCTTCATAATAATTCCTTTTTTCCCTTTGGGGTTAAACATTATATTTATTCAGGAATTTTCGGATTTAATGCAGGGATGATCCGTTCAGGGTTTTACCGGCCTGCAATAAGAGGTTTTGGTATCAGGTTTTGTTTTTTTTGTCCGGGGCGCACTCTCAATACTGAAGTCCGATGTTACTAAATTGTTTTGAAAAAATTCTTTATGATGGTGAAATGAAGTACCATCGGATCTGATTCCGAGAAGCTTTTTCAGTTGAGCTGGAATGAGCTTTCTTAAACAGATATGTTACTAAATTGTGGCTTGGATAATGTCGCCTGAAACTGATAACGGGGCAACTGATGTTCAGAAAATGACGGCGGCGACAGTAAACGGCATTAATGGCAGCAAAAATATGGGGATTAAAAAACCGGAAATCAGGACTCAGAAGGATGTGAAGAACCTGGAGCATTATGATCTCGGAAGCAGAACCTCGGCAATGCTGAAGGTTCAGGGAGTCAGGAGACTTTTTGTCAGAATTCAGAAAAGCACTGCCCGGCTGTCTGTTTCATACGTCTACAGGTATTCGGAGCGGTGTCCTGAACCGGCAGGCGAGGGCAGTTCCGCCGACACTGTGTCGTCCGGTGCCGCAAAGCCCAAATACCGGGCCAAATCCCGGTACCGGAGTATGGGAACAGTTTCGGAGATATCCCTGAGGGAGGTTCGGAAGGAGGCTGTGATGCTGAACCGGAAGATTCTTCTGGAGGGACTTCGGGAAATTACGGAACAATGCGATCGGGATCTTAAGAATCAGGGCTTTCGAAAAATCACCCTGAATGAGCTCCTGAACCTGTACATTGAGAACCGTAATCTCAAGGACAGCTCCGTGAAATCCTACCGCTCGGTGGTGACCGGATATTGCGTCAGGTTTGCCAATACCCCGGTTTCGGAAATCAACCCCGATGATCTGGATCTTTCGCTCCATAAGAATACCCGCCGGTATTATATCTGCATCCTGAACAGCATTGCATCCTGGGGTGTAAAAAGGAAGCTTATTCCCGAAAACCCGTTTCAGGGACTGTTCGAGACCTGTGAAGGAATTCCGGTCAGGCATAGGAGTGCCCTCGGTTGCCACAATTTTGACAATCTGGACATTGCGGCCGGAGCAGTCAGATGCTTCCTTGCGACACTGGAGAAAGAATGCCGGGAGCCGGTCTTTCTGACCTGGATCTGTCATTTGATACTGGCCACCAGAATTTCCGAAACCTATCGGGTGATTATGAACGTCTCGGCCATGGAAGCCATTCCGGGATCCTCCGGCTTTGCTTTGGCCATCGAGGTGAAGGCCACCCGCCGCGGGGACAGCACGGGCTTCCGGATTCCGGTAATTCCGATTATGAAAACCCTGATATTCAGGCTGCGTGAGTTTTACCGGGAGATGCCTTCCGGCTCCTTCCCGAAATTTCTCAGAAAAAGCATTCCGGAAAGCTATCGGGAACGCATGAGCCTTCACGGAACCCGATCCGTGTTTCGGACGGTAATTGAACTTATGAATCCTCCGGGAATCTGCCTTGCGGCCCGGGAGCTGTATCTGTCCCATGACATCCGGAGCGCGGTGGAGAATTCCTACAACCGGCAGGATTATCTTAATGATCGGGTCAGACTGCAGGAGATCTACGGGAACTGGATTCTGGGACTGCTTTCCGAAAATGCCCGGACACTGATTTCCCGTTTGGCTTCAGAAGATGTGCCGGAAGACAATGCGGAAGCCGGAATGCCGGAGCTGGTATGAAATATGCTCGGGACACTTGTCCCGGTACTCTGCGGGAGCGGAATTCTTCCGGAAAAGACCTGAGTTTTCCGGCAATTCCGGTTTTCTGTTTTTGAAGCGAAACACGATCCCTTTCATGAATTTGATGCACTCAGGCGGGGACTCGGACGGCAATAAACCTTAATGATCATATAATGCCCTTGGTAAAAAATTAGGAAGCTTTAGGTTATGGCTCTGGAACTCTGGAACAGGATTAAAACCCTGCCTGCAAAATCAGTCGGCACTCCGGTGCTGGTACTGATGTGCCTCGGCATGGTCATGCTTCCCATGCCGGCCTTTCTTCTGGACATGTTCTTTACCTTCAACATTACCATTTCCATGCTGATCCTGTTCGTAACCATCTATACGAAAAAGCCCACGGAATTCGCTTCCTTTCCGTCGGTGCTGCTTATCGCCACGCTGCTCCGGCTTTCCCTCAATGTGGCCTCCACCCGGGTGATTCTGGTTTACGGGCACGGGGGTGGCGCCTCTGCCGGTAAGGTTATCGAGTCCTTCGGCAATGTGGTTATGGGCGGCAACTTTGTGGTCGGTCTTATCGTGTTCGCCATTCTGGTGATTATCAACTTTGTGGTAATTACCAAGGGTGCGGGCCGTATTTCCGAGGTTACGGCACGCTTTACCCTGGATGCCATGCCCGGGAAACAGATGTCCATTGACGCCGATCTCAATGCCGGTCTCATCACTCAGGAGCAGGCCAAGGTCCGGCGTGCCGAAGTAACCCAGGAGGCCAACTTCTACGGAGCCATGGACGGTGCCAGCAAATTTGTGAAGGGGGATGCCATTGCCGGTATCCTGATCCTGTTTATCAATGTTATCGGCGGCATGATTATCGGAATTGCCCAGCATAACCTGAAATTCGCCGATGCCACTGACATTTATACCAAGCTGACGGTGGGGGACGGCCTTGTGGCCCAGATTCCGTCGCTCCTGCTTTCCGTGGCCACTGCCATAATCATTACCAGGCAGAATACCGATCAGGACATGGGCAAGGCGGTTATCTCAGAAATCTTCCGGGATTCCCGTTCCCCCACAGTGGCGGCGGCGATTCTCGGTGTTATTGCCATTGTTCCCGGGATGCCGCATCTGCCGTTTCTGTTTCTGGCGGCACTGTGCGGGGGCCTGGCCTGGTATATGCGGAAACGGGATCTCAAAAAGAAGGAAGAGGCCAAAAACGCTCCGGTCAGTTCTGCCGGGACTCCCTCCCCGGACAAGAAGGAACTCAGCTGGGATGATGTGGCTCCCGTGGATGTCATAGGACTCGAGGTGGGCTACCGGCTGATTCCCATGGTGGACAAGAAGCAGGGAGGCGAGCTTCTGAGTCGGGTCAAGGGTGTCAGAAAGAAACTGTCCCAGGAGCTGGGCTTTCTGGTTCCGGCGGTGCATATCAGGGATAACCTGGATCTGTCTCCCAATGCCTACCGCATTACCATGATGGGGGTCAGTCTCGGCGAGGCCGAAGTTTATCCGGATCGGGAGCTGGCCATTAATCCCGGCCAGGTGTTTGGAAATCTCAAGGGAACTCCCACCAAGGATCCCTCCTTTGGCCTTGACGCGATTTGGATCAATAAGTCGGAGAACGACCAGGCGCTGGGATATGGCTATACCGTGGTGGATTCCGCCACGGTGGTGGCCACTCATATGAGTCAGATCCTGGCTCAGAATGCGGCCTCCCTTCTGGGGCAGGAGGAGGTGCAGAACCTTCTGGACATCGTTTCCAAGACGCAGCCCAAGCTGGTGGAGAATCTGGTGCCGGGAATCATTAATCTCGGAAGTCTCTGTCATGTGCTGCAGAACCTTCTTAATGACGGAGTTCCGATCCGCGATATGCGCACCATCCTGCAGACCCTGACGGACTATGCTCCCAAGAGTCAGGATCCCGAGGTGCTTACCGCCGCATGCCGCATTGGTCTCAGAAGGCTTATTGTGCAGGATATCGTGGGATCCGCCGCGGTTATTCCGGTTATTACGCTCTCCCGGGATCTGGAGAATATTCTGCACAAGTCCCTGCAGTCCGGCGGGGCAGACGGTGCCGGCATCGAGCCGGGACTTGCCGAGAGAATGCAAAAGTCCCTGGCGGATGCGGCCAACCGTCAGGAGATGGAGGGCGAACCCGCAATTCTGCTGACTTCGGGGCTTTTGCGAAATACCCTGGCACGTTTTGTGAAGAATTCCATACCGGGGCTCAGAGTTTTATCCTATCAGGAAATTCCTGACGACAAGCAGATCAAGATTGTCAGCGCCGTAGGGCAGTAACAGGGGCAGTAACAGGGGTAATACATGAATCTGAAACGGTTTTTTGCAAAGGATATGCGTTCGGCGCTCCAGGAAATCAAGGAGGAGCTCGGTTCCGAAGCCATCATCATGTCCAGCAAAAATGTCAGCGGCGGGGTGGAGATTGTCGCCGGAGTGGGGGATTCCGCCAGGTCCGGGGCCCCGGATTCCTCCTCCGGCGCTTCCGGCTATGAAAGGGATATTCCCGATGACAGTGTCAATATATCGTCAGGATCTCTGCCGGAAAAGCGTCGTTCTGCCGGGAAAGATGTCAATAAATTGGCAGATTTAAGCCAGCGACAGGAAAAATTCGCCGATTCCCTGGCGGCGTTGCTTTCCCGGCAGGAACAGCAGAATGCGGCGGGGGAACGGAGATCCCGATCCTCCGGCGGGGGCGAGACTGTCAAGGCTCCTCCCAGCATCGGTTCCGGCAATGCCTTCAAGGGATATCAGCCGGCCCGGGGATCCGGAGAGCGGAAGGAAGTCCGGGAGCCGGAAAACCGGGTTCTTCAGGATTCCGCAAAACTGACGGATCTGTCCCGGGAGGTGGAGGCCATAAGACACCTTCTGCAATACCAGCTGGCCGGCCTTATGCATGATGAACGGAGCCGGGAGGAGCCGGTCAGGGCGATGATTGCCAGACTGCTGGTTTCCGGAGGTTTTTCGGAAAAAACAGCCGACCGCATCACAAACCGGATTGACGGCGAGGCTCCGCTGTCCCAGGCGTGGCGGGAACTGGCACGGATTTTGGAAAACAACGTCAGGGTGGGACAGGACGTTATTCTCAAAAACGGCGGAGCTGTGGCGCTTATCGGTCCTACGGGAGTCGGAAAAACTACCACCATTGCCAAACTGGCTGCCAGATTTGCCCTGGAGTACGGGCCGGATCAGGTGGCTCTTATCAGCACTGACAACTACCGTATCGGAGCCTCCGAGCAGCTTCTGACTTACGGCCGGATTATGGGCTGTGCCGTCAAGGTGGTTGAGGATGTGACCACGCTTTCCGAAGCTTTGTATCAGCTCAGAAACCGCAGTCTTGTTCTTATAGACACGGCTGGACTGGGACAGCGGGACACCAGGCTTGAAGAGGAGCTAATGGAGCTGGATCGCAATGCCAGAATCAAGCTTCAGCATTATCTGGTGCTTCCGGGAACCGCACAGCGGAAGGTTCTGGAGGATGCCGTCAGGCGTTTCGGGAAGGCCGGCGTTGACGGTCTCATAATCACCAAGCTGGATGAGAGTGTCAGTATCGGCGATGCTCTGAGCATCTGCATCGAACAGGATATTCCGATAGCATACACCACTTCCGGACAGCGGGTTCCGGAGGATCTGGAGATTGGGGATGCCCGCAGGCTGGTTTCCATGCTTCTTTCCCAGATTGAGGATTTGGAACCGGAACTGGAATTTGGCTCCGGGGATGCCGGAGAGGCGTCGTGGGCCAGGGATCTGGGCAGGGGAGAATAGAGAGATATGGATCAGGCAGAAGGATTAAGGAAAATGGCAGGCGGAAATCTTTCCGGGCATGGTGTGAAGGTTATTACCGTAACAGGCGGCAAGGGGGGCGTGGGCAAGTCCAGTGTTTCCCTGAACATGGCGATTGCTATGTCCGCACAGGGTAAGCGGGTAATGCTTCTGGATGCGGATCTGGGGCTGGCCAATATCGATGTCATGCTGGGCATCAAGGTTAACAGGAACCTGTTCCATGTGCTTTCCGGAGAATGCACCCTGGACGAGGTGATGGTGGAAGGACCTCACGGGCTCAAGATAGTTCCGGCCTCCTCGGGAAAGCAGGCGATGGTGGAGCTGTCTCCGGCCCAGCATGCCGGACTTATCAGAGCCTTCAGCGAATTAAAGACTCCGGTGGATGTGCTTATTGTGGATACCGCCGCCGGAATATCGGATATGGTGCTGGCATTTGCCAGGGCTGCCCAGGATGTACTGGTGGTGGTCTGCGATGAGCCGACGTCCGTTACCGATGCCTATGCTCTTATGAAGATTCTGAATACCGAATACGGGGTGTCGCGCTTCAAGATCGTTGCCAATATGGTCAACAGTCTCAGGCAGGGAAAAGAGCTTTTTGCCAAATTGACAAAGGTCACGGATCGCTTTTTGGATGTGGCTCTCGAACTTGTTTCATGCGTGCCCATGGATAATAATATCAGACTGGCACTCAGAAAAAGGCAGGTTATCGTGGATGCCTTCCCCAAGTCTCCCGCGGCCATGGCCTTCAAGGCCCTGGCTCTCAGAGCCGCTACCTGGCCCATCCCGTACCGTCCCGAGGGACATCTGGAGTTTTTTGTGGAAAATCTGGTTAAGCGGTCGGTGGCCAATGACGGCGACGGGGAAGAGAAGCAGCGCAGCGGCACGTAAGGAAGCTCAAATTGAATCCGACCAGGGCTTATTTAAGTCAGAAGAACAATCGGGACGGCATGGTGATGCAGTATGCGCCGCTGGTCAAGCGCATTGCTCTTTATCTCAAGGCCCGGCTGCCGCCGGTGGTTCAGGTTGACGATCTGATCCAGGCCGGAATGATCGGCCTTATGGAGGCTGTCAGAAATTACGAGGGTCTGCAGGGGGCCTCGTTTGAAACCTATGCCTCCATCAGAATCCGCGGGGCAATGCTGGACGAGATCCGCAGCGATGACTGGGCTCCTCGGGCGGTTCACAAAAACGCCCGTTCTATTGCGGCGGTAATCAACAAGCTATCGCATGAACTGGGCCGTCAGCCCAGGGACAGCGAAGTTGCCGAAAGAATGCAGATTTCCATTGACGAGTATCACCGCATGGTGTCCGAGGAGGCGGTTAGCCACTTTATCGGGATTGACGACCTGGGAGTCAGCGAGGACGTGATCTCGGTGGAGACGGATCCTGGCAGTTCCATGGCAACTCCCCTCAGTCAGATTTCCCGGGAGCAGTTTGCCGCACATCTGGCCGATGCCCTGAAACAGCTTCCGGAACGGGAGCAGCAGATTCTTTCTCTTTACTACAATGACGGTCTCAATCTTAAGGAAATCGGAGCCGTCATCGGTGTCGGGGAATCCCGGGTAAGCCAGATTATGGCACAGGCCACGGTAAGAATCAGGGCTGTTCTCAGAGACTGGATTGAGGATTGCTGACCTCTATTTTTCATTCCGGATTTTTCATTTCTTCGTTCCTTCATCCCGGTCGGGCCTTTTTATGTTCCCGGATTTTCTTCCGGGCGGGATTTCGGTGTTCTCCGTGTTCGGCGGTGTTTGTCCGGTCAGGATGCCTTCCCGGGTTCACCGACAGTCCCCGGCTTTCCGGGTATTTTCTCCGTTTCGGGACTTTCTTTAAAAAAAACAGGCGAGTTCACAGCATATTTTCCCGGATTATCTTTCAATATAGGTTACGGGGGACGGGTATGCATGCGGTCGTTCGGAGGCGGAGTGCTTATTTACATGGGATTTTCATCATGTTGCTGTTTTACTCCGCATAATTTGACAATTTTTTGGGGTATGCCCCTTAATTGAATGCAAATTGCTGTACAGATCTCTGTAAAGCTCATCGGACATGTGCATAATGCACTAAGTTATAAGGGGTAAAGTGTTCTTGTTGCATATTGTGCAGGAATCTGAATGAAAGTGTACCTGGAGGCTAATTTTGGACACGAATATCAAGATTTTAATTGTTGATGATTTTTCTACAATGAGGCGAATTATCAAGAATTTGCTCCGCGACCTAGGATTTAACAATACTCAGGAAGCCGATGACGGAAATACGGCGCTGCCCATGCTCAAGAGCGGGGACTTTCAGTTTGTGATCACCGACTGGAATATGCCCGGAATGCAGGGGATAGATCTTCTCAAGGCAATCCGTGCCGACGACAAGCTTAAAACTCTGCCGGTGCTCATGGTTACTGCCGAGGCCAAGAGAGAGCAGATTATCGAGGCTGCTCAGGCCGGAATCAACGGTTATATAGTAAAGCCCTTCACGGCTGCAACACTCAAGGAAAAACTCGATAAGATTTTTGAACGCTTAGGTTAAAAAAATCGGGGCAGTGCTTATGACCACATACAGCAGCGATGAACATGAAAGAGGTCCGCTTATAACCAGAGCAGAAGCTCAGCTCCTTCTTGAGTACCTTGAGGACGGGTATCAGGAGGAGGCGGATGCCATGATTGTGGGGATCGTGAACCGAAATCAGGCCGATCTTTTTTCCGAGGTGGGAAAAATGGCCCGTAATCTTCATGACGAGATAAGCAATTTTACTGTTGATCCCCGGCTGAAGGATATTGCCGAAACCGAGATACCGGACGCCACAGAACGGCTGCGCTATATCATAAAGATGACTGACAACGCTGCCAACCGTACCATGGACGCCGTGGATCAGTGCAAACCGCTGGCTGACAAGCTGGATTCCTCGATAAACGCGATTATGCCCCTCTGGGAAAGGCTGATGCGCAAGGACATTGACAAATCTACCTTTGTGCGTCTCTGCCATGGCAGCTATGCGTTGCTTCAGGTGGCTCAGAAGGATGCCAATACCCTTAACAATCAGCTGACCGAAATTCTGATGGCCCAGGACTTTCAGGATCTGACCGGTCAGATGATTAACCGCATTATCAAGCTGGTAGGCGAGGTTGAAGGCAGCCTGCTTGCCATGCTGAAGGCCTATGCCGGGGAGAAGGCCATTGCTGACAGCCGTGTCAGGGTTGTTCCTTCCGGTTCGGCTGCCGAGGGCCCGATACACAATCCCGATGACAGGGATGACGTTGCCAGAAATCAGGACGACGTTGACGATTTGCTTGCCAGTCTCGGCTTTTAAATCCTGAGCCTCGGATGTTTTTTTGCAGATTATGAGATAGGTGGATGCTAGATGGCTTTAGAAGGTGTTGATCAGGAGATTCTCCAGGACTTTCTGGTTGAAGCTGGAGAACTAATTGAAAATCTTTCAGAGCAGCTAGTGGCTCTGGAAAAGAATCCGGAAGATTCCGAACTCCTCAATGCGATATTCCGTGCCTTCCATACGGTAAAGGGCGGGGCCGGGTTCCTGAATCTTACCCCTTTGGTGGAAGCCTGCCACGGCGCCGAAAATGTTTTTGACTGCCTCCGGAAGAAGACAGTGCCGGTCACGTCAGATCTTATGGATGTGATTTTTCAGGCGTACGATACCATTAATGAGATGTTTCATCAGGTTCAGAACGGAGAAATGCCCGAGGACGCCCCGGAGTCTCTTCTGAACAGCCTGAAGGCTCTTTGTACCCCCGGGGCCGCCCCGGCTCCCAAACCGGTTGCGCCTCCTCCTCCCCCGCCGCCACCTCCGAAACCGGCTCCCGCTCCGGCGCCTGCACCGGCACCTGCTGCCGCAGCTTCTGGTATTGATACCATAAGCGATGACGAGTTCGAGGCACTTCTGGATTCTCTGCACGGCAAGGGAGTTGCTCCCGGCAGTGTTAATGACAAGGCCGGTCCGGGCGGAGTCCCCGATATCGAAAGCGAGTTTGACGCTATTCTGGCAGGTGCCGAGGCGAAGCCGGTGCCGATCCCGGGAGCGGGTGCGGCAGTTACTCCGCCTCCGCCGCCTCCGAAACCCGCGCCGGCTCCGGCCGCCCCGGCCAAGGACGTGTTCTCCAGTCCCGGAGATACCATGACCGATGATGACTTTGAGGCCCTGCTGGATTCCCTGCACGGCAAGGGGGTGGCTCCGGGCAGCGCCAATGACAAGGCTGCCATGACGTCAGGTCCCGCGCCGGCTCCTGTTTCGGAGCCTTCTAAGCCGGCTCCCGCACCTGCTCCGGAACCGCCGAAACGCCCCCCGGAGACTCCGGCTTCCGCTCCGGCGGTGGAGCCGTCAGCATCCGGAGATGCTGCCGGGGCCGATCATCATGCCGCTGACAAGGCAGCTGCCGCCGCCAAGGTGACGGTTGACGATACTGTCCGTGTGGAAACCAAGATCCTGGACAACCTCATGAATATGGTGGGTGAACTGGTGCTGGTGAGAAACCGTCTGCTCAGCATCGGCAGCTCCATGCAGTCCAACGAGGAGCTTAACAAGACGATCTCCAACCTTGACGTGGTTACGGCCGATCTCCAGGGTGCGGTGATGAAAACCCGCATGCAGCCGATCAAGAAGGTGTTCGGGAGATTCCCGCAGTTAATCCGCAAGCTGGCCCGCAATCTCGGCAAAAAGATTGAGCTGGTGATGGAGGGCGAGGAAACCGATTTGGACAAGACCCTGGTGGATGCTCTGGCGGATCCGATGATTCACCTGGTGCGGAATTCCTGCGACCACGGCATTGAGATGCCGGACGTGCGCGCCAGGGCAGGGAAGCCGGAACAGGGAACCGTGACCCTCAGCGCCTCCCAGGAGGGGGATCACATTCTCCTGAAGATTATTGATGACGGTGCCGGCATGGATCCTGCCAAGCTCAAGTCCGTGGCCATCAAGCGCGGTGTTCTGGACAAGGAAACTGCGGAACGCATGACTGATGTCGAAGCCTTCAATCTTATCTTCAAGCCGGGCTTTTCCACCAAGGAGAACATTTCGGATATTTCCGGACGTGGCGTGGGCATGGATGTGGTAAAGACAAACATTACCAAGCTTAACGGTTCCCTGCGTATTGATTCCAAGCTTGGCAAGGGCACGGTAATCGAAATCAAGGTGCCGCTGACCCTGGCGATTCTTCCTACTCTGATGGTCAAGGTGGGAAGCCAGAGCTTTGCGTTGCCGCTTACCTCTGTGAACGAGATCTTCCATCTCAGACTGGACGGTGTCAAGAAGGTGGACGGTCAGGATACCATCGTAATCCGCGAAAAGGCAATTCCGCTGTTCTACCTTCAGGACTGGCTGATCCGGAACCGCTCCCAGGACTTTGCGCATCCCGAGTGGGGGCACGTGGTGCTGGTTCAGCAGGGCAACGGCAATCAGGTGGCCTTCGTTGTGGATGAACTGGTGGGGCAGGAGGAAGTGGTAATCAAGCCGCTGGATCAGCTTCTTCACGGCACTCCCGGCATGGCCGGAGCCACTATCACCTCGGACGGCGGCATTGCGCTGATTCTGGACATTCCAAGTCTCCTGAGAGGGTATGCCAAGAAGGATACTGCCAAGCCGCCCGTCAGAAGACCGGCACGCCGGGATACGGCCGCCACTGCATCACCGCCGGCGGTCTGAGCGCTGTCAGGGACTCCGGTAAGTAGCATTTCCGGAGTTTTTTTGATTTTTAAGTTACTGTGCCTGAAAATCGGGGTTTTTTAATGTCTGCTGTTAAAGTCCTTATTGTTGACGATTCGACGTTTTACCGTAAGCGTCTTAAGGAGATGTTTGACACGGATCCTGAGATTGAAGTGGTCGGTGAAGCCGCAAACGGAAAAATTGCCGTTGAGATGACACGAACCCTTAAGCCCGATGTGATCACCATGGACGTTGAGATGCCCGTGATGGGAGGGATTGAAGCTGTCAGGAAGATCATGGAGATCTGTCCCACTCCGGTGCTGATGTTTTCATCTCTGACCGAGGAGGGAGCCCGGGAGACACTGGAAGCGTTGTCCTCCGGAGCTTCCGACTGTCTTCCCAAGGATTTTGCGGGAATTGCCCGCAGAAAAACGCAGGTAGTTCAGGAACTTTGCGACAAGGTGAAGGCCCTGGGTTCTTCCATCATGTACCGTAACCGGCGCCGGGCTGCCGAGATGTCAGGGAGTGCTTCGGGAAGCCGAACCTCCGGAGGTTCTGTCCGGATTCAGGGCACGGGTTCTCCAAGATCTTCCGCTGCGGCGCCGGCCCATCTGCCGTCGTCCCGGTGGGACACCAGCCGGGAAACTCAGAAGGCCATTCAGGCCATGAGCAATGTGGAGGCCAGGCTGGAAGCGCTGATAAACCGCAAGAAGGCCGAGCTCAATGCGCTTACCAATCTCAAGAAAAGCCACGAAATCCGGAATGAAGTTCTCCAGCACCATAAAAACTGTGCTCCGGAGGGAACCACCGATTATCAGATTCTGGCCATCGGGAGCTCCACCGGAGGCCCCAATGCTCTGCAGGCGATTATTACCGCTCTGCCTGGAACGATTCCGTTTCCGGTGGTGGTGGCGCAGCACATGACGGCTCTCTTTACAAAATCCTTTGCGGAACGTCTTAACAAGCTGTCCCGGGTCAATGTAAAGGAGGCCGAGGACGGCGAACAGCTCAAGCCGGGGTGGGTGTACATTGCTCCGGGCGGCCGTCAGATTACGGTAACTTCGCGGTATCCCAGAAACTTCCGGGTTTCCGTGCTTGAAAGTCCGCCGGAGGTTTACTACCGGCCGTCAGTTGATATTCTGATGGGGTCTTTGTCCCGGTGTTCCGGACTTCGGGTGCTGGCAATCATTCTCACCGGTATGGGACAGGACGGAAAAATGGGCTGCAAGCTTTTGCATGACAAAGGCTCGGAAATCTGGGCCCAGGATGAGATGACATCGGTTATCTACGGAATGCCCAAAGCGGTGGCGGGATTTGCCTCCCGGATTCTGCCGCTTCAGGATATTGCCGATGAGATTATAGGCACCATAGTAAAGTAGCGGTTTGAGCAGCAAAGTAGGTAATCCATGAATATTTTAGGATTTTTTGTAGGCGTGGGCTTTATTCTCGGCGGTATGATGATCGAAGGATCTCATCCCACCGCTCTTCTGGATCTTCCGGCCTTCATGATTGTGATCGGAGCCGCTTTCGGTGCCGGCATGGTGCAGTTTCCCATCGGTACCGTCATCGGAGCCCTGGTGCGTCTCAAGTGGCTTATTGCCCCGCCCCGGCATGATTTGATCGGGCAGTCCTCGCTTTTGGAATCAATGCTTCAGACCGCCCGGCAACAGGGGCTTCTGGCTTTGGAAAACACTTTGAGCAACATTAACGACCCCTTCACCAAAAAGGGAATTCAGATGATTGTGGACGGGGTGGACAAGGATCAGCTTATCTCTCTTCTTGAAGCCGAAATGGAGCACGAGGAATACGAGGAAGAGCAGTATATCAAGGTCCTCGAGGGTATTGGCGGCTATGCCCCGTGCATGGGTATTATCGGTGCGGTGCTGGGCCTTATTCACGCCATGGGACTTCTGGATCAGCCGGAACTTCTGGGCCCCTCCATTGCGGTGGCCTTCGTGGCTACCATTTACGGCCTGGTGGCGGCTAATCTACTCTTTCTTCCTGCAGGCAACCGGTTCAAGGCGATTCTTCATGACCGCCTGGCCTTCAAGGCCATGACACTGGAGGGGCTGGTTTCCATTTCAAACGGCGAAAACACCATGCAGCTTAAGAGAAAGCTCTCGGTATATACCGGACAGGAGGTCTGACGTTCATGGCCCGCAAAAAGAAGGTTGCTGCCCCTGAAAATGCCGAGCGCTGGATGGTGTCCTATGCCGACTTCATGACGCTGCTTTTTGCGGTGTTCGTAGTGCTTTACGGATTTGCAATGTCCGCCAGAAATGACTTTTCGGCCATGGTGCAGGGGCTTATGGACAGCTTTACCCAGGTGGGCTTTGTAAATGACAAGGCGGAGGCTCCCGGACAGGCGGAAATCATCATTACCCAGCTTATGAGCGAGAATCCCGTGGATGCCAGTGTCAATCTTACCACTCCGGATATCAAGCCCATTCATGCGGATAATCCTGGCGGCGGCGGCATGATTGAATACGGAGCCTCTCAGGATTCACCCATTAAAAAGGACAGTAACCGTGATGACAACAACGGCAACGGCGCGGAAACTTCAGATGCCATCAGCAGCACTTCCGGCGAAAATGTCATGGGAGCCCCCCTGGATTCGGTAAGAGAGGATATCTCCAATGCCCTGGAGGAGCTGGAAAGCGAGGGACTGGTAATCGTGTCCCAGAATCAGAACTGGCTCACCATTGATCTTAACGATGCCCTGGTATTTGCTCCGGAAAGCGCATCGATTCTGAACAGAGCCCGTCCGGTGCTTGAAAAGATTTCCGATATCCTGAAAAATATCAGCAACTATATCCGAGTGCGGGGATATACTGACAATTCCCTGGTGAAGAACGAGGTTTATCGCTCGAACTGGGAGCTTTCAGCGGCAAGATCCATCAGCGTTATCGAGGATATGGCGGTTAACGGGATTGATCCGCACCGGCTGGGAGTGGAGGCCTACGGCCAGTTTGCTCCCTTTGTTTCAAATTCCACTGAAAGAGGCCGGGCCCGCAACCGTTGCGTGACTGTGGCCATTTCAAAATATGCCATGAGGCCTGCAAAGCTTGAAGTGCTTCCGGATCTGGTGGATACTTCTCCCGGAGCAAGGGAGCAGCTTTCTCCCAGGGATCTGGAGGATCTGGAAATTATCAGAATGCCTGACGGACGCATCAAGGTATTTTCAAGGCAGGAACCGGATGGGGCGGCAGACTCCGGAGGAAAAAGTTCCGGGAGAGGAACCGGCCCCGGCGCGGGAGATAACAAATAATGAGGACGATCCGATGATTGTATGGACTGTTGCAAATCAGAAGGGCGGAGTCGGCAAAACCACGACAGTGATTACTCTGGCCGGAATTCTGGCCAGAAGGGGCATGCGGGTTCTGGTGCTGGATACCGATCCGCACTCTTCTCTTACCAGCTGTTTCGGTTATGACTCCGATGATTTGGAGCATACGCTGTTCGACCTTTTTATAAGCGGAGAAATCACCAGGGAGCTTGTTAATTCCATTATTATTGATACCCCGGTGAGCAATATAAAACTGATGGCGGGTTCTCTGGCCCTGGCCACTCTGGACCAGACTCTGGGGCAGAAGCAGAGTCAGGCCGGACTTATTCTTAAGAAGTCGCTGGCGGTCATCGGAGATGAGTTTGACTGTGCCATTGTGGACTGCCCGCCGGTGCTGGGAGTGATGATGGTAAACGCGCTGGCAGCCAGCTCCAGCATTATCGTGCCGACTCAGACCGAGTTTTTGGCCCTGAAGGGGCTGGAAAGGATGATGAAAACCTTTGAGATCCTGCGGGGAACCAAGGCCCGGCCGCTGAGATACCTGATAGTGCCCACCATGTTCGACAGACGCACCAGGGCTTCGAATCAGACTCTGGAATCAATCAAGGAAGCCTACGGCGATGTGGTGTGGCGGGATGTGATCCCTATCGATACCAGATTCCGTGACTCCAGCGAGTTTCATGTGCCGGCACCGATAAAGTTTCCGTATTCCAAAGGCTGTCTGGCCTACGAGAAGCTTCTTAATGATCTTCTGAAAGTGGAGAAGGACAGTTAGAAATGAGCAAATCCATGCAGTATGCGGCAATGGTGAATTATTTTAATTCGCTGCTTGCCGAGGATGAACCCCTGTCCGGGGAGGGCGCCGGGCTGGTGCCGGTTTCCGAAAAGGAGCCGGAAAAGGCACCTTCCCTGCCGTTTAAGGAACCGGAAAACCGCACCTCTCTGCAGTCTCTTTTGGATCAGGTACCCATAACAGTCGAGGCTGCCGCGGTTCCCGAGGTCAGGGAAGCTGTGGTTACGGTCACGGAAACCCCTGTTGTGGCCGCTGCTGCCGTGGAAACGCGGACGGAAACTGTGGTTCCGGCAGTAACCGCTGTAAAAACTGAAACGGAGACAGTGGTAAAGACCGAGACGAAAGCAGCTGCAAAGGCTCAGATTTCCGAGCCCTTGCAGGTGACTGCCGCGGAGGTTCAGGCAGAGGTTCAGGTTCCGGCCCCCGCAAAGACAGAGTGGCAGAACATGGATCTCGGGAAGGAGTTTTCCGCGCTGTTCTTCAGGGTGGCAGGGGTTATTCTGGCCGTGCCTCTTAAGTATCTGGGAGGAATTTACCAGACCGAAAAGATTACCCAGATGTTCGGGAAGCCGGAATGGTTTGCCGGTCTTACCAATATCAGAAAACGCAAGGTTGCGGTGGTGGATACTGCCAGGTGGATGATGCCGGGCAAGGAAATCGTGGCGCACGAGTACCGGTATGCAATTCTTTTGGGATCCTCGGACTGGGCCGTGCAGTGCGACGAGCTCATCGGAACCCGCAATCTGAACAATGATGCCATCAAGTGGCGCGATAAGCCCGGGGCGCGGCCGTGGCTTTCGGGAATCGTGAAGAACGAGATGTGTGCGCTTCTGCATCCGGAGGAGCTTATAAAAATGCTGGAATCTGGAGACAACGTCAGGGATCTTCTGGATGGAGCCGGAAGGATCAGACAGTAGTTCCGGATTTTGTTGCAGATGTGTCTTAAAACTACGTGTTTCCGCACGGAAAACGCCGGTATTGTCAGTGTATAATGCCGGTATTCCCGAAAACGGATCAAGGCCGGGCCTGCCGTCCCGGATATCAGGAGTGGAGGAACAGTCATGGCAGAACAGGATAACAGTCAGGTCAAGGCCAAGAACGGAGAACTGACCAGATGGGTGACCTTTCATCTCGACAGAGAGGTCTATGGCATTAATGTAATGCAGGTTCAGGAGGTTTTGCGCTATTCCGAAATCGCTCCTGTTCCCGGCTCTCCGGATTATGTTCTGGGCATTATCAATCTCCGGGGAAACGTGGTTACCGTAATTGATACCAGAATGCGCTTCGGAATTGAACCCATGGAGGTTACCGACAGCTCCCGCATCGTCATTATTGAGGCCGGCGGACAGGTGGTGGGCATTCTGGTGGACAGCGTGGCCGAGGTGGTGGATCTCAGTGCGGATGACATTGATCCGGCTCCGAACATCGGCACCGAGGAAAGCGCCCAGTTCATTAAGGGCGTGGCTAACCTGGGGGAGGAGCTTCTGATTATAATTGATCTTAATAAGCTCCTGACATCCGAAGAATGGGATGAAATCAGCCGCATCTGATAATGCAGTGCCGCAGGAATTCCGGGTTCACGGGGTGCGGCTTTCAGGGCTCCTTTTAGCGGATTACCGCCCGGGGCGGGCGGTTACGGACTGAACTCTGGACTCCGATGTCATTAGAGAGGCATTGGAGTTTTTTTATTTTTTTTGGTATCGGGAAATTACCATGGATGCGGAAGAACTGACAATCTGGATGTTTGCATTGGCGTTTTCGGCCGTGGGGATGGCTCTCGGCGCGCTTGTTTGCGCCGTGATGGCACTGCGCCGTATAAGCAGGCTCAAGAAGGATGTTTCCACCGCCTTCAATTCCCTGGCCCAGAAGCAGAACAGTTCCAGAAAGGAGCTTAATGAGCTTCTGACCGGTAATATCGGAATTATCAGGAAGTTTCAGGATTTTCAGGAATCAGTGGAGCGCCTGTCGGACAAGCAGGCGGATCTGGAGCTTAAGGAGCCTGAAGGCAGAATGTATTCCCGGGCCAAGAAAATGATCCAGCTGGGGGCCGGGCTTGATGAGGTGGTGCGGGAATGCGAGATCCCGCTTCCGGAGGCCGAGCTCCTGTTCCGGGTATTGGGAAAGTCTCCGGAGGGAGATGCTGAAGCTCCGGAGGCAGATCCGGTTCCGAAATCCCGGGAAGCCAGAAACATGGAACGCGCCGTCAGGGAAAGTGCGGTCCGGAATAAGGAGCGGCCGGGAGCCAGGGGGCAGGCCGCCGCCGATTCCGGAGCCAAAACCGGGCATCAGGCCATGGGGATGCAGGAGGCTTTCAGGGGGCAGGTCCGGGAGGAGGAATCCCGAATTCCGGCCGAGGCCCTGGAAATGATGCGGAAATTTAAAAACCGGGGCGCTTCACAGGAATAGTCTCTGATCAGTTCCTGGGGGTATACGATGACCGGAATGGACAGTATGAGATAATCAGGAGTTAAGGGGATTAAATCTGCAAATTATTAATGAACAGTCCCTTTAACTTCGGAATAAACCGTCACAGATTATTGCCTTTTCTTTCTTTTTCCATCTTTTTTCCTCTCTTCCGGAATTCCGGGTTTTCAGTCGTGAAGAGTCTTTACAGGCTTCTGTCTGTTATCAGAGGGCCGGATTTGATGATTCACGGCTGCATGAAAAGATAAATTGGCAGTTAACGAGGCTGTTTTTTCAAATTTTTCAGGAATAGTACCCTTAACCCTCGAATAACCATATAATGTAGCAGCGGGGCAGAGTTTGGGATCCTGTCGTAAGTCTGCGGGGAGTAAGTTGGAAATGCGTCGTGAAAATCTGTTTTCCGGAATCTATCCGCGGGAAAAATATCTTGCCAGAATCAGGCCTTTCTACGATTCTGATATTGTAAAAGTGATTACCGGTATCAGAAGATGCGGGAAATCATTTATTCTCAGGTCTGTTATGAATGAGATTGCCGCAAACGGAATACCGGCATCCCGAATCATCTATCTTCCTTTGGAGCAACGCGGCTACAAGGGTATCCGCACGCCGGAAGATTTGGAGGAGTTAATTGCAGCGCGACTGTCTGACGATGTAGCCCATTATTTATTTCTTGATGAAATTCAGAATGTCAGGGGATTTGAAAGCGTGGTTGCGGCATATGCGGCAGAAGGGCATTCCATATTTATGACCGGCTCCAATTCCTATCTTCTCAGTGATGAGATATCCACCAGGCTCACCGGAAGGTACCTTAGTTTTGAAGTGTTTCCGCTGGATTTCCGGGAATACCTGGAAATGAAGCAATTCCGCAGGAGAAGTATTGATCCTGATGTTTATGCGGAGTTTGACGAATATGTGCGTAACGGCGGATTTCCCAAGTCTCTTGAATTCGAGGATTTAAATGCCAGACAGACCTATTCCGAAGGAATTATTTCTGAAATCATCAAGAAGGATGTCAGGAGCAGAAGAAAAATTACCAATCTGGCACTGTTTGAGAGAATTCAGTCTTTTCTCATCAGTAATTATGCCGCCACGTTTTCTCTGGCCGGCCTTATGGAAGGTCTTAAGAAGGAAGGTTTTGCTGCCAAGGCAGCAACAGTCAGAGGGTATATCGAAGAGCTCAGAATGGCGAAGATCGTCTCAGAATGTAACAGGTTTGATCTGAAAAGCCGTAAAGCCCTGAAACGGGAACAGAAATACTATCTTACGGATTTGGCCATTTACTTTGCACTGAATACCGACAACCGGATAAGCTACGGCTCCTCTTTGGAAAACCTGGTCTATGTTTATCTGGTGAGTAACGGCTACCAGGTGAGCATCGGAAAAATCGGCAGGCTGGAATGTGATTTTATTGTGAGGGATCGGATGCAGGGGTACGCCTATATTCAGGTAGCCTACACGCTGCATGCTGAAGATCCCGAGGCTACACAACGCCTCAGAGAGCGTGAATACCGTCCTTTCAGAGACATCCGGGATGGCTATCCCAGATATATCGTTTCGCTGGACAGGCACCGGGATCAGCAGGAGGGCGTCATCCACATCAGTGCTGTTGATCTGTTCCTGGGAAAGGTGTCTATCGGAAGATCCCTTATTCTGAATCCCTGATTGGCAAACGTTGCCGGGTTCGGTTCAGGCCTCGTCAGGGATGGCAGTGGCAGGGTAGCATCCCAGAATCTTAACCTCTCCGGTGACCTCCTTAAGCTGTCTGAGCGCATCCTGGAGCACGGCGGTCTCGGTGTTGGCAATAACATCGGCATAGAATGTCTCCGCCCATATCAGGCCTTCCCGGTTTCCGATGCGGGGGCGGGATTCCAGCTTGACGATGTTGATGTTTCGCTTGCTGAATACCTCCAGAACCTTAACCAGGGCTCCGGGACGGTTTTGGGTGGTGAAGGTCAGTGAGGTCTTGGCGGTGATGGCCGCAGGTACCGTTATCCCGTCTTTTCCTATAACAATGAATCTGGTGATGTTCACCTTCTGATTGGCAATGTTCGAGAACAGCGGGGAAAGTCCGTACAGCGGTGCCGAATCCTCGCAGCCGATGGCCACCGCCTCCGGGGATCCGAGTCCGGCAACGATTTCCATGGCCTCGGTGGTGGCACTGGTGGTTTTAATCACGGCTTCCGGCAGATTTTTATGAATCCACCGGGAACACTGCTGAATGGGCTGGGCGTGTGAGTAGACGGTTTTAATCCGGGAGAGATCCGTGGGGGCAGCCGCCAGCACTCCGTGGTTGATGTGGTACGTCAGTTCTCCGGTGATATGCACCCGGGCATTCTGCAGGAGATCGTAAACCTCGTTGATGCAGCCGGATGAGGTATTTTCAATGGGAAGAATGCCGCAGTCGGCTTTACCGTTTTCAACGTCGGAGATGATTTCCTGAAAGGTGGCACAGCCTTTTTCGACGAGCCGGGATTCCACGGGGCGGTAGAATTTATGGGTTGCGTGATAGGAATAGGATCCCCGGGTGCCCAGAAAGGATACCCGTATTTTTTCCAGGGTTCCCCCCTTGGAGGCGTCAAGCCCGTGGATCAGGGACATCTGTCTGGTCCGGGAATCTGCAAATATTTCCGCAAACAGCTTTGCCGTCAGCGCCGGAGAAACCCCCCGGTCTTCGGCTTTCGCAAGAAGATCATGGAGATGGATGCTTTCTCTTTCCAGATTTTTTACCGGGATGCCGTTCCGGTACTTGTTTTCGGCAATTCTGACCACGGCACTGTTTCTTTTCTGAAGAAGATCCAGGATGGCGGTGTCAATGGCGTCGATTTCGCTGCGGGCATCGGCAATGTCTGTCATGGCTTATTCCTGTTATGAAGATGTTTCAGGGGTTTCGGGGCTGATAAATTATCAGAACCTGCCGGATGCCATTATAGCAGTTATCAGAGGGATATTCTGCCGGGGCCGGGCGGAGCTGTCAGGACAAGAAGTGAAATGGAAATGGAAGCGACATGAGGCGGGGGAAAATTCGCACGGGAAACGGCAACAAAAAAGGGAGTATCAGCCTCCCTTTTTTCCATGTTTTGGATTTCCGGCAATCCGGAATTGAATCAGTACTTCATGGTGTGAATGTAGAGGGTTCCCGGTCCTGTGAATTTGCATACCAGGCCTTCACCGGAGGTCATGCTGGATACAATTCCTGAGGCCTTCTGCATCTTGTATTCAAGAGTTTCGTCCCAGGCCAGAAGATGTCCGTTGTCCACTATGAGTTCCTCTCCCGGCTCCAGGTCGAAGCGATGAGCTGCGCCCAGTGATGATATGAATGCCGTGCCGGAACCGGAGAGTTTGATGAGGAAGAAACCTTCCTTGGAGGTAAAGCCCTTGATAAGTCCCTGCATCTTGGTACCGATTTCCACGCCGGGAGTGCTGGCCAGATAGCCGCCTTTCTGAACCAGCAGACTTTTGGAGGGAGTAACCTCAAGAGCCAGAATGGATCCCGGAATGCCGGCGCCTATGGAGGCAGTGCCGGCATTTCCGGAGGCAGTGATGTTTTCGGTAAAAAAGCTTTCCTGGGTAAGGAAGCTTCTGATAAGACCTCCGACAATGCCGCCCTTGACGTCTCCCTGGAGCTCCAGGCCCTGGCTCATGGTGATCATGGCACCTCTCTCGCAGGAGATCTTTTCGCCCTGTTCCAGGTGTACCTGTAACATGGGGAAGGAGTCCTGATGAACAATTTCGTATTTCATGGTTACCTCGTTTTCGTTTCGATAAGGAAGACCCGGAATTCCGTTATTTCCAGGCACAGGCCCTTGTGAGCTGTCTGTCCGGGGAGTCTTGAAAGAGTTCAGGGACGGAATTCCGGAAAAACCGCCGATTCTGAAGATGATTATACATGAATCTGGAGAGTGACAGGTCTCCGAAGGTCACTAAAATCCTAAAGACAGGCAAGGATGCCGGGATGAGCGGGATTTCAGAGAGAGGAAAGACAGAAAACAGTCTGACATGGTTCTGCTTTGTACCGGCCATGCCTCTGATTTCTGCGGCACGTCGGGGATTTCGGGAAGCGAAAAAGCAGGCTATTAATTGAAAAACGGAGCCGCGGTGGTCACGACTCCGTCAAGGTATTGTCATAAACTCTCAACATTCATGCCTTACCTTTAATTATTATGAAGAAAACCGTTCATAGCTTAGGAAACGATTTCATGAGTAATGATACCCTTTTTGTGAATGATGATCTACAGAAATTTGAGTTTGCGTGATTAATCTTTCAAATTTTGCCGAAAACGGGCTTTTTTGACCTTAAAACGGTTAAAAAATGAGCGAACTTTGGTTTTTGGAGGTTAAAAAAAGACCATGTTCCATGTATTTAGAACCGGAATTTAACCAACGGTATAAAAAGTAGTTTCGAAATTTACGTTCTCTCAGGTTATTGTCGGGAATAGTTTTTTTAGGATGTTTCAGTATTCCCCGGAATCTGTATTCGTTTTTTGAAACGCCGTTTTTTCTCAAAATGGTAGAATAGCGTCCTGAGCGCTGTTCTGTCCTCCGGGGCGGACAGCAGGATCGATCTTCCGGAATGCGGCTGTACTGCCCGTCCGGAGTAATTATTCCTCATGAGAAAGGAGAGCATGATATGGAAACGACCTGGCATGATGTAATAGGTTCCGAAAAAGAACAGGCCTACTTTGCCGAGGTAATGCGTTTTCAGAAGGAAAGAAGGAAGGCGGTTCAGGTTTTTCCGCCGGAAAGTGAGATATTCAGCGCTTTCAGGATTACCCCATTCAGTCAGGTCAGGGTTGTCATTATCGGCCAGGATCCCTATCACGGACCGGGGCAGGCCAACGGGCTGTGCTTTTCTGTAAATCCCGGGATTCCGGTGCCGCCTTCCCTGAAGAATATCTATCAGGAACTTCATGAGGAGTACGGAGACTGGTTTTCCGTTCCGTCTCACGGCTGTCTGACATCCTGGGCGGAGCAGGGGGTATTCCTTCTTAACAATACCCTGACTGTGGAGCAGGGGCTTCCCAAAAGCCATTTCGGCAAGGGCTGGGAGATATTCACCGATCATGTGATTGCCAGAATCAACGAATGCACCGAGCATACCGTGTTCATGCTGTGGGGCAGCCCGGCGCAGACGAAGGGCAAAAACGTGGATACCTCGCGGCATCTGGTGCTGAAGGCGCCGCATCCCAGTCCGCTCAGTGCCTACCGGGGGTTTTTCGGATGCGGACATTTTCGGGCCTGCAACTCGTATCTGGAATCCTGGGGCAAGACTCCCATAGACTGGCGACTTCCCTCAGATCCCGTGCGGCACGGATAGTCGCAGGGTACGGTAAGGCAGTTTTTCGTGGGAGACGGGAAGTCTCTGACGAAAAACTGACAAAGTGTCGAAAATTTGACATAAGCATAATAATTTTTTCTGCAAAAATCTTACAATCGTCTCCATGAAACGGAGGATCTATGGATTTTGCAGGAAATATCTTGATTCTTGAGGAACGCGGGGAGCTGCGTCAGGAAATCGAAACCATTGTAAAGTTTCTGGGCTGCGAATGGCAGAGCGGCGAGCTTCCGGACTGTCTGAGCTATCTTGACAGTGACAATGCCGGTATTACTCTGGTCATTGCCGGAAATACCGGCAGCGTGACGCCGGAGGATCTTCTTAAAAAACACCCGATGATTCCCTTCATATTCACTCAGGCTCACGACGAAGGAGCTCTTCCCCGGGTCCCGAACATGATCGGCATTCTCGGCAAGGACGGCACCTATGAGGGGTTTCTGCAGCTTCTCAGATTCTGCCAGTCGTTCAATTCTCTCCACAAGAATCTTAAACGGAGCGACAACGCCCAGCGACTTCTGAAATTTCTGGTGGGAAAGGGCCGTGCCATTCAGGAGGTCCGGCATCTTATCGAACAGGTGGCACCTACCACTGCAAACGTGCTGATTCTCGGCGAATCCGGCACCGGCAAGGAGGTGGTGGCCCGGGCGGTTCATGCGCTCTCCGACAGAAGAAACAAGCCCTTTGTTCCCATTAATTGCGGAGCCATCCCGGGGGAGCTCCTGGAAAGCGAGCTGTTCGGACATGAAAAGGGCGCCTTTACCGGAGCCATTACCAGCAGAGCCGGGCGTTTTGAGCTGGCGGAGGGCGGCACTATTTTTCTGGACGAAATCGGGGACATGCCCCTTCAGATGCAGGTTAAGCTTCTCCGGGTGCTTCAGGAAAGAGTTTTTGAGAAAGTCGGCAGCAACAAGCAGATTAAGTGCGATGTCCGGGTTATTGCCGCCACACACCGCAATCTGGAGGAGATGATCCGGGAAGGCGAGTTCCGGGAGGATCTGTTTTACCGGCTTAATGTTTTTCCGATCATGACTCCGCCGCTCCGGGAAAGGGCCGATGATATTCCGCTTCTGTTGCAGGAGCTTATAAGGCGTTATTCCGACGAGCACCGGGTTGGGGTCAGGTTTACCCAGAGAGCCATGGAATCTCTGATGCAGCACGAGTGGTCCGGGAATGTCCGGGAGCTTTCCAACCTGGTGGAGCGCATGATTATCATGCATCCCGATGAAATTGTTGACGTCCAGGATCTGCCGCAGAAATATCAGTATGGCGTGGAAGGAATCCGCCGGGATGAGATCAGCGAAAAGGATGCTCTTTTTGATCTGTTCAGCGATACCGGCAGCAGCGATGACAGTGAGGATGAGGACGGTGCTGACACAAGCGGTCATGAGGGAGCCCAGCACGACGATCTGGGAGCTCCTTTTGCCGGGGTGCTGCCTCCGGAGGGAGTCAATCTCAAGGATATGGTCAGCCAGATAGAAATCGATATGATAAAACAGGCTCTGGCAGCCACTGACGGAGTGGTGGCCAGGGCTGCGGAGATTCTGCAGATGCGCCGGACCACCCTGGTGGAAAAAATTAAAAAATACGGTATTTCCCAGGCTACCGATTAACGCTTTATGAAAATTCCGGGGTTGTTTCAGATTTCGGAAACCGATATTGAGATCCGGCAGAAAAAAAGTGCTGCCGGATTTTATTTTCATTGATTCTGATGGTACACTTTACAGTGTTTTTTAAAGCCGTCGCGTTCATCCTGATTCCGGGGGATTTTTGCCGCAGGGCGCTCTTTTTAGGCTCGGGCAGTCAGAAAATGTCCCGGATAGTTTTTTCAGATGATTTGTGACCGCGGCGGCTGTCGGCATGTTCTTCCTGATTCCCTGTTTGTTCTGAAAGAGCGACGGCCAAAAGTGGCCGGCGCCGTTCTGAAATTGTCCGGGCCTGGTCAGACATGCCGGTGTTTGTTTATAGGATGTATAACTGCGGGAGCTCCCTGCCGGAGCGTCGATTTACAGGAAGTCAAGAAACAGTTTTATGGATAAGGTATCAGTGCTTATTAAAAAATTTACGGGGTGTTTTTGTCTCTTTGTTCCCAGTGTTCTGGCACTTTGTGTTACTGCCTGTGCCGGAACCCAGGAGCCTCTTACCACACAGCTTAAGCCGGAAACTGCTGTGAAAAGCGAAGAGGTGTCCGTTTCCTACAAGCATGATTTTATGCATTATCAGCTCGAGCGTCAGAAGTATCTTCAGGCTCTGTCCGCATACGAGAAGCGCGATTACGACACGGTGAAGCGCATTCATGCCGAACTGGGCGATTATCCGCTTAACGTTTATCTGGAGTACCTGCTTCTGAAGACCGGCAGCACAGATATCGGCAGAATTCAGAAATTTATCAGAACCGGCGGACACTCCGAACTGGCCAGGCATGTTCAGGGGGACTATATGCGTTATTTTACCAAGAACGGAGATTATGCCTCCGTTCTTAAAATCGCTCCCGAAAAGCCGGAAGGAACCAAGCTGCAGTGTCTGTGGTATCAGGCCGGTTATCATACCGGACGCCGGAACGAGGCTTTGAATTTTATCAGAAAGGACTATGAGGACGGGGAACCGTTCTCCAAGGAATGCGCCTCCCTGGTCAGCACTCTCAAGACCGGAGGCCTGCTTACCAGGGACATGGTGCTGGAAAGAATTCGTAATACCTACTGGACCAAGAACGGCAGCAAGGCTTATCTTGATGCGGTTTCCGAACTCAGGGGGGATGCTGACAGGAATCTGGCAAAGACTCTCTCTTCCTATTACGGAAAACCGGCAAAGTATGCCGCCATTCCCCAGTCTCAGAAGGAGGCAGCATCCCTGGTGTTTGCCAGATATGCCAGAACCAGTCCTGAAGCGGCTTTGGCGGACATGGGAAATTTCAAGGATCGCTATCATCCCACTCCGGCTCAGGAGCATACGGTAAACCGGGCTCTGGTTTATGCCCTGCTTTACAACAAGAGCGTGGCGCCGCGGCAGCTTCTGGACAGGCTTCTGGAGAGCGCCGGAACTCCGGCCATGCTGGAACAGCGAATCCGTCTGGCCATCTGGGATCGGGATTACCGTGCTGTGCTGCGTTTCCTGGATCGGCTTCCCGAGGACAGGAAGCAGGCTGAAAACTATCGCTACTGGAAGGCCAGATCCCTGGAGGAGACTGGCAGGAAGACCGAGGCAGATGTCATATACCGGAAGCTGGCCGGCGAACGCAGCTTCTACGGCTTCTATACTGCCGACAAGCTGGGGCTTCCCTACGCCATTCAGGCCGTGACCGCGGTTCCGGCAAACGAAAAGCAGAGACAGGCCCTGCTCCGGAAATATCCGGCCTATGCCCGGTTCATGGAGTTTTCGTTTCTGAATGACACCCGGGGAATCCGTACCGAGTGGCGGGAGACCATGAGCACTGCTTCTCTCGACGATGCCAGAACCATTGCCGCCACCGAGGCCGAACGGGGCTTTTCGGATCTTGCCGTATGGGAATCCATCTACAAGAAGGACTGGGATGCCCTGAATGTCCGTTTCCCGCTGCCGTATCGCAAGATATACGAGCAGGAGTCCCGAAGAAGTGGCACGGACCTCAGTTACATGTATGCCATTACCAGACAGGAAAGCATGATGAATCCTCTGGCCAGATCTCCGGTGGGAGCCCGGGGACTGATGCAGTTCATGCCGGATACTGCCGCCATGGTCAGCAAGAAGTACGGTTATCCGTACGGCGGCAAGGACGAGCTTTTCAATCCGTCGGTGAATGTCAGGCTGGGCGGTGCCTATCTGCATGATCTTCAGGAGAAATTCGGCGGTAACAGGATTTTTGCCACGGCGGGCTATAACGCCGGTCCCGGCAGAGCCTATAAATGGCAGAGCGGCGATGGTGTCAGACGGGATGCGATTACCTATATCGAGGCTATTCCTTTTAACGAGACCCGAAACTATGTGCAGAAGGTACTGATGTACAACGTTATTTACCAGCATCTTCTGGGGGCTCAGAAGCTGGAGCTGCTGACTCCGTCGGAGCATGAGGCTTTTTATTGATTCAGGCTGCGGAAGGGCATGGAAAAATCAGTGTCAACAATGAAATTTGTCTCACATTTTTTCCGTGCTGATACCGTGCCGAATCATGTTAGAATAGACAGAACCGGCTTTTGTGTTTTTTTCCTGCGCTCCCGGATTGTGAAGGGGGCCCGGCACTGATGTCCGAAGGATGCAGGGTGACCGAACAGACCAGCCGGTGATTTGTTGTTATCCCGATAAAGTGATGTGAAAATTATGGCAACAATAAAAGACGTTTCGCGCCTGGCGAATGTATCCATTTCGACGGTTTCCAGAGTCATCAATAAATCTGCGAATGTGGCGCCGGAAAAGGAACAGGCCGTGCTGAAGGCGATGAAGGAGCTGAACTTTCAGCCCAACAGCTTTGCCCAGGCTTTGGTAAACAAGCGTTCCAACTGTATCGGCGTGCTGGTGGGAGATCTCTGCGGCGGGCCGTTCTTCGCCCAGATGATGCGGGGTATTGAGGATGTCATCCTTCCGGAGAAGAAGTATGTCATAGTAATGTCCGGAAACCACAATCACGATCGCGAGAAGGACTGCATCGAGGCACTGCTGCTCAGACGCTGTGATGCTTTGATTATTCATTCCAAGGCACTTTCGGATGACGAGCTTATCGAGTTCAATCAGTCCGGAATTCCCATGGTGTTTGTGAACCGTCTGGTGAATTCCCTGGAGGATCGTTCAGTCTGGGTTGACATTACCGCGGGAATGGCTGATGCCGTACGGCATCTGATAGCCAATGGCCACCGGAAGATTGCCTATATCTGTTCCGACGATGCCACCTTTGCGGACGAAAAGGATCGTATGGCCGGCTATAAGCTGGCTCTGGAAGAAGCCGGAATCGAGTTTGATCCCAATATTGTAAGTGCCGCTTTTCCCGACGAAAACGGCGGTTACCGCGCCATTGAGTCTCTTCTGATGCGGGATGCCGGATTCACTGCCTTTGTGGCCTACAATGATGCTATGGCCATCGGGGCGATTTCCGCGCTGACCGACAACAACATCTCGGTTCCCGGTCAGGTGAGTGTTGTGGGCTATGACGACAATCCGATAAGCAACTACATCAAGCCGAAGCTGACCACTGTGCGCTATCCCATTGAAGAGGTGGGGAAGAGAGCCGCAACTCTGGCACTCTCTCTGCTCTATGATCGTGCCGAGGAGTTTAACTGGAGATGGCCTCTCAAGTTTGCTCCGGTGCTTATCGAGAAGGCCAGCGTTGCTCAGGTTAAGCCTGAGGAGTCCGAGAAGAAGCCGGCAAAGAAGTCTTCGAAAAAGTAGAGCGGCCGGGCCTCCGGGCTTTGGTTCAGAATCCCTCCGTTTTTTATCACTCTTTGGTAATGGCGGAGGGATTTTTTGTTGCCGTAATGATTCGGGCTGATTCATATTATCCATTGCTGAAACTTCTCTGACCAATGAATGCATCTGCCTTGCCTGAACTGAAGTACATTACCAGAATAGACGCCATGGAAGCAGAAGTTGCCAGTCTCAAAAAGACAAACCGAACAGGTCAGTACTTACAAGTCTGCCCGGGAGAGTACAGAGACACGCGTAATGCCTTCTGTCCGGAATTTGCAATACCGCTTCAGGAGTTTTTCTGTAATTCCCGATGGCAAATGATTTTCTGCTGTGTCCCACCCAAATGGCAGTGCAATTATTCGAAAGTTCCAGAAATTTTGCGGATACCGGACAAACAAAAAAGGAAGCCGGAGCTTCCCTTTACTGTCTTTGCTGGCACTCAGTGCCTGTGACTTTCCGACCGGTCCTATTGTTTTGGCCGTCAGCTGTCAGTCAGCCATATGGTTAATGATTTCATCGGCAAATTCAGAGCACTTGATTTCGGTGGCGCCTTCCATAAGGCGGGCAAAATCGTAGGTCACCCTTTTGGCTCTGATGGCACCTTCCATGCCTTTGACCACCAACTTTGCAGCTTCGGTCCAGCCCATGTGGGTGAGCATCATTTCCGCGGAAAGGATGATGGACCCCGGGTTTACCTTGTCCATTCCGGTGTACTTTGGAGCGGTACCGTGGGTGGCCTCGAACATGGCGCAGGTGCTGCCGATGTTGGCGCCCGGAGCGATGCCGATGCCGCCGACCTGGGCCGCCAGAGCGTCTGACATGTAGTCGCCGTTAAGATTCAGGGTGGCGATTACGTCATATTCTGCCGGACGGAGCAGGATCTGCTGCAGGAAGGCATCGGCAATGCAGTCCTTGATGACGATTTCGTGACCGTTGAGAGGGTTTTTGATCTTCATCCACGGCCCCTTGTCGATAAGCTCGCCGCCGAACTGCTCCTTTGCTACCTCATAACCCCAGGCCTTGAATGCACCTTCGGTGAACTTCATGATATTTCCCTTGTGCACCAGGGTAACCGACTTTCTGTCATTTTTGATGGCATAGTCAATGGCGGCCTTTACCAGTCTCTGGGTTCCTTCCTTGGAAACCGGCTTGACGCCGATGCCGCAGTGCTGGTCGAAACGGATCTTCTTCACGCCCATTTCGGTTTTCAGGAAACTGATAACCTTCTCGGCTTCCGGAGTGTCGGCGGCCCATTCGATTCCGGCGTAGATGTCCTCGCTGTTTTCGCGGAAGATCACCATGTCGACCAGTTCCGGATTCTTTACCGGGCTGGGAACGCCGTCAAAATAGCGTACCGGTCTCAGACAGATGTAAAGATCCAGCTGCTGGCGGAGTGCTACGTTCAGGGAGCGGATGCCGCCGCCGATGGGGGTGGTCAGCGGGCCCTTGATGGAAACGACGTATTCCCTGAGGAAATCCAGGGTTTCATCAGGAAGCCAGGTATCAGCACCGTATACTTTCGTGGCCTTTTCGCCGGCATAGATTTCCATCCAGGCGATTTTCTTGCTGCCGTTGTAGGCCTTTGCCACGGCGGCGTCCACTACCTTGCGCATGGCCGGAGTGATGTCGCTGCCAATGCCGTCACCTTCAATGAATGGAATAACGGGATTGTCAGGGATATTCAGGGTTCCGTCAGCATTTAACGTAATGCGGGAGCCGTCAGCAGGAATTGTAACCTTGCTCATGAGGAGGTTCTCCATAGGTTTATGAAAGAAATTTGTCCTGCCAATTATAACCCATTGAGGGTTTTAACCGTAACAGGAGATAAGATCCGAATTCCGGGATACAGAAACAAAAGAGCGGGACTGGTGGCTGTATCATTTTGCCGGGGTCGGAGGCTGGCGGAATCCGGACGGGAAACAGACAGTGAGGAGTGCTTTTGATACCGGCAATAGTTTGATAACCGGCATAATATTACAGCTCGGACTGTAAAACCTTGCTTTTATGGTGCTAAAATGCCCCGTGTTATCGCAAGAATTTTAACAGTTCCGCATTCTGCATATCCCGGCGGATTCGGAACCGGTCCGGATGTGGTGAAGCTATGATCAGAACCTATGAACTTCACAATGAAACTCTTACGTATTCAAATTTCGATGTGAACGGCGTCCTGCCGGAAAATACCGTCTGGATTGATATCAAATGTCCCACGGAAGAGGAAAGAGAATG
Organism: uncultured Ruminobacter sp.; assembly: GCA_902776415.1. Lineage (GTDB taxonomy): Bacteria > Pseudomonadota > Gammaproteobacteria > Enterobacterales > Succinivibrionaceae > Succinimonas. The sequence continues at coordinate 7,014 of CACYPY010000010.1, read as the reverse complement.
GATGCAGCACCTTTTCAAGGAAGAGGTGCCGGAGGAGGACGACATTGAGGAAATCGAATCCACTTCCCGTTTTTATGTGGATACCGACGGCGTTCATATTACTTCTCTGTTCCCGCAGCGAAAGGGCCGTGAAACCGAATCGGTCAACGTGCTCTTCACCATTCACGGAAAAATGCTTATAAGTTTCCGTGAGGATGATGTCAGCATCATCCGTCTCCTCAGGCACTATATCAAGCATGATCGGGTAATGATTCAGAATAATCTGGACATTCTTCTGGAGCTTCATGACATCAAGGTTGAATCTCTGTCCGACTACATCGAGGATTCCTATACCACTCTGGAAGAAACTGCCGATCAGATAATGGCCGATGATGATGAAAAGATCCCGGAGCTTATCGAGGAGCTTATAATTCAGGAAGGTACAATTTCAAAAATCAGGGTATCCCTGTTTGATACCAGGAAGGCACTACGGTTTCTGAGAAAGAATCTTTCCGGCAAGTTCAATCCGGCGCAGTTTGAAATGATAGACGGCATTCTGGCGGATATTGAGTCCCTGCTGCCGCATACCCAGTTTCTTTTTGAGAAAATCAATTTTCAGCTGCAGACCTCAATGTCCTACATCAATCACAAGCAGAACAGCATTATCAAGATCTTCTCCGTGGCGGCAGTGGTGTTCATGCCGCCCACACTGATTGCCAGTATTTACGGCATGAACTTCGGGCATATGCCGGAGCTGCAGTGGCAGTACGGCTATCCGGTGTCCATCGGACTTATGTTCCTGTCAGCGGTGGGAACCTACCTGGTTTTCAAAAAGAAGGGCTGGCTCTGACCTTTCTGAATGCGATATCGCTTTGAAATGTCCCGATCTCCTTTCGGAATCGGAATTGATTCCTGCCGGGGCCTGATGCGTATTGCTGCTGCGGTGTCAGGAGCGTTCCCGGAGTCTTTTCAGGATTTCCCTGAAGGCGATAATCGAATCCGGCGCGGTTTCGGATTCTCTCTCCAGAACCTCCTGCTCCGTCAGCATGAGGACATCCGCCACCTCCTCCGGCTGCATGACGAAGGCGCCGTCATATTTACCGTAAAAGAGTCCTCCGTAAAGAAAGCTTCCCTGAACATCGATCCGGAGCCATCCCAGCCATAGCAGCGGTGTCGCCACTCCCATTTCCTCAAGAAGCTCCCTTCGGGCACTGTCCTGAATATGATCTCCGTCTTCGGCGGTAACCACGCCGCCGATGCAGGCATCCAGCATTCCGGGACAGTAATCCTTGGTCAGAGTTCTTCTTTCGATAAAGAAGCGTCGGGAGCTGTTTTCCAGAAGCACGTAGGAGGCCCGGTGGGGCAGACGTCCAGCCCGCATTTCCGGCCGGGGTACCGTGCCGGTGATTTCATTGTTTTCGTTAACGATAAGCACCATTTCAGTCATGCTGTGATCCTTGGTTTAAGTCATGTGCCATGCGGAGTTGTATGCCGGGAGTGAACCGGGACAGTCCGGATTCCGGGCTCCGGCGGCTTCTGCTGGTATTCCCGGGGATTCCGGCCCCGTCGGTTAAAACCGTGGGTTTTTCCCCGGTGCATGGGGTATAATAGCACCGGTTTAAAGATGAGCTGTAATTATTGTTTTGCCGGTTTTTATTGTTATGAAATACTCATTAGCAACTGCCATTATGTGTTCTCTCGGAATGCTTGCTGCCGGGTGTTCCAGTCTTTCCGACTATGAAATGCTGCCGACCGTCACTCTGTCGGACTGTGATTTTGATCTTTCGGACAAGTCATACCCGGTCATTGTTTCGCCGTACTGTATCAGTAATCCCCTGGAAATCGATGCGGATATTGCCCGGGTTCATTTCAGCTACAGGGTTAACGGTCTTCCGGTTTATGAAAAGACAGAGGATCTTCGGAAAACTGTGGAGAAGTTCGGAAGCTATTGCGAAAACTACCGGGTATCCCTGGATGCAGTCAATGATCCGAAGGTGGCTTCCACGGTTCTTAACACCATGCTGAACCGTACCTGTGAAGTCAGGGCCGTGATGTATTTTGATGATGAGGAAATCAGGCCGGTGTCCGGAGATTTTAAAAAGGTCGTGAAGTAAGGCAGGAATCGGGATACAGGGAAAGGATATGACTGATACTTCGGACAACAGGGCGTCCAGAACCGAAATCTGGGACAGGGAAACGCCTCTGAACCTTGATCTTTCCGGGTACGTGCGTCCGACGGCCCGGAAGGGGGATTTGGTGTTTTCCTGGTTTTACCTGGGTGCTGCGGCTGTCTGTATATTTTTTATCGTTTTTCGGAACTTTGCGGAATTTTTTCAGAGATACACGATTCTGATGGAGGCTGCGGCGGCCGTGCTGCTCTTTCTGGCCGGAAAGTGCTGGTTTGCCTATGCCCGGAATTCCAGTCGTTTTCTTAGATGGGATCTGGTGCCGGGGCGGATTCTCTCCATATCCGAGGATGCCCGGGGTCATTCCTTTCTGGAAATGGAATTTTATCCCGCCGGTGTCAGCTCCGATCGGGTGGTGTTCACCGAGGAATACAACTGTCCCCTTATCGACGAGATTCTGAAAACCGGACTTAATGCTCTTCCGGTGCTGTTTCAGCCGGCCCGGGCCGATCGCGGGGCCTATTATGTGGATCTCAGATTTGAAAATGGCGGACTCAGCCGCGAGAACCTGATCCGGCTGGAATCCGCGGGGGCGGGGAGTCCGGAATAATCCCGGATCCGTCAGACTGGCGAGAGGCCTTCCTGAAATCGGACATGCGGACTTTTCCGGGAGAGTTCCGGGACTGAAGGGATTTGTTTTGGTATTGATGAAACAGGTCTCAGGTACTACAATGAGGCGTTGTTTTTGAAGTGCCGCCGGGATTCCGGCGGCATGCCTGTCCGCGGCATTGTCCGGTACAGGGAGATGATTCATAATCCGGCTTCGGGCCGGACTTTTAATTTGCCGAAGACTGAATTTGCAGTGTTTCCCGGAATCCGGTATGCCGGAGTATCCGGCGGCGGTTCTGTTTTAAACGGAGATATTTTTTCTAGCAAGGGTTTATTTTTTCATGAAAATCGTATCAGTTGATGAAGTCCTTAAAGGGCAGGTGAATGTTGGTGACCGGGTGCAGGTGCGCGGCTGGGTGAGAACCCGTCGTGATTCCAAGGCCGGTTTTTCCTTTATCGCAGTGTATGACGGTTCCTGTTTTAATGCATTGCAGGTTGTTGCCAGTAAGGATCTCTCGAATTATGCTGATGGGGTGATGAAGCTTACCACTGGAAGCTCGGTTATTGCCGAAGGCGTTGTAGTCGAATCCCAGGGCAAGGGACAGAAGTTCGAGATGCAGGCCGATTCTGTTTCCGTATGCGGTCTTGTAGAGGATCCGGAAACCTATCCCATGAGTGCCAAGCGTCATACCCCGGAATATCTCCGTGAATATGCGCACCTGAGAGCCCGTACCAACATCATGGGAGCTGTGCTCCGGGTCAGAAACTGTCTGGCACAGGCTATTCACAGATTCTTTAACGAAAACGGCTTTATCTGGATCTCCACCCCGCTGATTACCACCTCTGACTGCGAGGGGGCCGGGGAAATGTTCCGGGTTACCTCCCTGGATCTTAACAATCCTCCCAGAACTCCGGATCAGAAGGTGGATTACAGCAAGGATTTTTTCGGGAAGGAAGCTTTCCTGACCGTATCAGGCCAGCTGAATGCCGAGACCATTGCCAGTGCCATGTCAAAGGTTTACACCTTCGGCCCCACTTTCCGCGCTGAAAACTCCAACACCACCAGGCATCTTGCCGAATTCTGGATGGTGGAGCCGGAGGTTGCTTTCTATGATCTTAACGACAACGCCCGTCTTGCCGAGAACATGCTCAAGTATGTATTCAGGGCTGTTCTTGAAGAGCGTCGTGATGACATGGAGTTCTTCTGCGAGAGAGTTGATCCGGAGGCCATCAACCGTCTGGAACACTTCATCAATTCTGATTTTGCTCAGGTGGACTACACCGATGCCATCGAAATTCTGAAGAACTGCGGCAAGAAGTTCGAGTATCCGGTGGAGTGGGGCATTGATCTTCAGAGTGAGCACGAACGCTACCTTGCCGAGGAACACTTTAAGGCTCCGGTGGTGGTGAAGAACTATCCCAAGGATATCAAGGCCTTCTACATGCGTCTTAACGATGACGGCAAGACTGTTGCCGCCATGGACGTTCTGGCTCCGGGAATCGGCGAGATTATCGGCGGCTCCCAGAGAGAGGAGCGTCTGGACATGCTTGACAGGAGAATGGCCGAGATGAATCTTGATCCCAATAACTACTGGTGGTACCGGGATCTTCGCCGCTACGGTTCCGTGGTGCATTCCGGCTTCGGTCTGGGCTTTGAAAGACTGATTGTGTATGTAACCGGACTGGGCAATGTTCGCGATGTGATTCCGTTCCCGCGCACTGTCAATAACGCTCTCTTCTGATTTCTTTGCGGAAGGTTCGGGATTTGTCAGAAAAACCGGACGGGTACGGCAAGATAAGGTATTCAGGGCAACTCCTCCCGGAGACCTGATGGGCGAGATATACCGGCATGGCTTGTTATTGGGCTGTGCCGGTTTGTTTTTGTGTAGAATTCGTTCCCTTTTTGATGGTAATGTGGAGGACAGACGATCAATCAGCTCTGCAACGTACAACTGATTCAGGGGGAATGTAGCGGAAAGGGAATTATGGAGAGCAGAACGGAGTCTGCAGGGCGGGGCAGAAAATACCGGGAGTTCTCCTGCAAGGGAGCTCCCGGCTTTGATAGTTATTGAGCCGCTTCTTCGGATTCCTCCTGCTTCCTGCGGTTTTCCACGATCTTGATTATTTCCACGTTGATCTTTTCCGCAGCTGAAAGCTTAACGTCCTGCGATACCGGCTTGTACCAGCTGGTTTTGTCGAAATAGCTCTGAAGATCCGGGCTGTTGAAGCTGTAGCCATGTCTGGCCATGATCTCGTTTCGCATGAGTCTCAGGGTCTGGTAGTCGTAATGTCCCAAAAGTCCCTCGTTTACGACCTGATCCGCGGTAAAAAGGAATCTCGGAGTGTTCGGATCCGGGTAGAGCATTTTGTAGATTCCTTCCGTGGGAGTTCCTTCGGGATTTTTGATGTCTTCAAAATCCTTGATATAGCGAAGTTCAAGCCCCCTGACGGTCTGCCTGGCTTCTACGTAAATGCCGTCCATTTTGAAAACCGGCACTGTAAAGTCGTATTCTTCTGCGAACTCCAGCCGTTCTGTGCCCTCGGGAGTTATAAGAATGCAGCCGTCTTCCCGTTCAGCAGGATTAAATGAGGAAGGATCTTTCACTTCCTTGAGATTGTTTGTGAGGTCACCCAGGGTGAACACATAGAGGTTCCCCTTGTTGTCCAGGTAGCGGCCCCGGAGGGTGAGATAAACGTTATTGATATCAATAAGGCGAGTCCCCCAAACGTCTATGACATTTTTGTCGAGGGGATTATATATGTGAATCAGCCGTCCCCCGGAATCCCTGATGTAGAGCATGCTGTACTTTTTGCCGTTCCCCTCGGTAATAACCAGCTGGGCCTGTTTGTCATCGGAGAATTCGGATTTTACAGTGCCTCCGGTAACCTTGCCGTTCTTGGTTTTAAAGTCGGTGAGCGTTACGTCGTATCCCCCCTCATGCATGGTACCTCCTACAAACCTGAGGGATTTGGCGTTTTTGGTATGCTTGTCCGGATGGTAAAACACAAAGCCGTCGTGCCAGTTGCTGTTTCGGAGATCGTCGTAGAATCCCTGTTCGAAGGACATGGCGTTATTAAACGATGCCGTTGCCAAAAGCATTCCGGCTGCTGCAATAAGCCTGAGATATCTGTTCATATTCTGCTCTTATGATTATGTTCCATGTGGGGTATGCATCATTTTACGGTATTGGTGATTATAAGCAAGGGGCCGTTATCCGGCCTCTTTTCATTTTTTGGTTGAGCAGTCTTCTGTTTCCGTACTCCGGGGATTTATGACTCTGCCACCGCTCGTTACGAAAATCACCGAATGAATGCGACCGCTGTTGCTTTTCAACTCCGGTATTTTGAGATCTTCGTTGTTTTTTTCGGACAAAGGATGTTTTTTTTGGAATGAATTTGTGTGACAATGAACCCGGACATGCTTTCCCTGCTGTTTCTCCTTTTCTCCTTTAATTGCGGGGAGCATGTCTTCTGTTTTAACTGTACCGAAACGGGTTCTGGAAGGTTTGGCTCCGTTTTTATCAGCCACGTCTGCCAGGGGTGGTTGGTTTGTTGTCAGGCCGGGATGTTATCCGCATACGGCAGGGCAATTTCCGGCTTTGGCTGCCGAACCTGAGACCGGAGGTACCGGAGAGATAACACCGGCGTTTTTTGCACGGAATTCAGATTACATTAAGTTACCATTACTACTATTACTGCCATGGAACATCGCAAAGCCACCCGCTCCTTTACCAATCACATCGCGTATGTTTTCATAACGCTGATTATATGCGTGATTATCGCTCTGACCTCCGTATCCTACCTGATTACCTCCACCAATATTACCAACGGTTTTATTCATCAGTATGTCCCCAACCGCACCGAACTGGTTCTGAATAAAATTGAAAGCTATATAAAGCCGTATATCAGCGTGTCGGCCAATATGGCGCACTCCTACTACACAGTCCGGTGGCTTCTTGACGAACATGAGAGCGAGGAGGGCCGCCGTCTTTACGAACAGGATCAGAAGGCGCTAATCAGGCATAATAAGCTTACCAGTACCTTTCTGGTATCCCTGATCAGCAACACCTATTACATTCAGGGGCAAAATGAAGGCGGGATCGATCTTAATGGCAAGGATTCCTGGATGAACTACATTATAAATTCTGACAGGGATTATCAGGTAAACATCGATTATCGCCGGGGCAACAATAATGATGAAATATTCATGAGTGAGGTGCAAAAAATCCCCAAAATCCATTTTGGATCAAAATCGAACCAGACTCACCACTCCAAAAATCCTAAACGAAGTCAAATTTCG